>JANXLS010000496.1 GCA_025355035.1 Planctomycetota bacterium
CGATCTCGAAGCGCTCGCACTCTACGCCGCCTATTATCACGGTCACGGATTTGACTCCGATAAGACCGTAGCCGTCGCTGACATCGGCGCCGACGACATCACCGTGCTCATTTGTAAAAACGGCGCGCTCTTTTACGCCCGCACCGTCATGGGTGGCGGTCGCCGCTTCACGCAAAACCTCGCCGATGATCTTAAGCTTGACTGGGCAGAAGCTGACGAACTCAAGCGCACCACCGCCGAAATCGTCTTCGATGTCGCGCCCAGCGCAGCCAGTTCCACCGGTCGCCCACGTCTCCAACGCCCAGGCGGGCTTGGCCAGAATCAGCGCCCGGGCGCCACTGCTCGGCCCGGTTCGCTTCCGGGTGTCAATCCCGCCGAACCCGGCGCATCTGGCGTCGCACGCTCAGGCATCGCACCCGCAGCCGGAGCATCTGGCTCCACCGATGAAGCTCGCCGCGCACGAATCGCCGACGGTGCCAAACTCGTCTCCCGTCACGGTGTTCCGGGTTCTGTCGCTGCCGGCGGCGCAGGTGCCTCCCAGAGCCGCGCGGGCCTTCCCGGCGCGTCCTCAGCTGGGCAATCCGGTGCCGCTCCTTCCGCCGATGCCGCCGCGGGGGACGTCGGTCAGAAAGCGCCCGCACCGGGCATGAAGCTCTCCAATGCGCTCGATTTCGCCATGCTCGATCTCGACTCCGATTTGACCCAATCCGTCAAGCCTGAACCCGCCGCCCCCAAGATCGTCGCACCCGCAATGCCTGTCGCGTCACCCAAGCCTGTCGCCGCCGCGCCCGCCGCAATCGATGAATTCGAATTGCAGCCCAATCTCGAGCCGACGAAAAAGGAAGGTCCGGTCTCCCGCGCAACGACCGTTCCCGCGGCGTCCCCGTCCGTTGCGATCGGCACCGGAAACATGCCCACAACACCCGCAACGGCGCCGGTGGACAACGACATTCTTCTGGATCTCGGATCCACCCCGGACACGGTCAAAACCACTCCAAATAATTCCGCCGTGGCAACCGTTTCAGCTCAGGACGCGCTCGATCAAGCCCTCAGCACGGGTGCCGTTGCCCTTCCCGACGATACGGAAAAGCGCAAACGCCAGACGACCGCCGCACTCGTCCGCGAAGCGGCCAGCCTCTGCGCCGCCATCGAAAACGTCTTGATGAATTGCAAGCAACAGACCAAGCAGGGCGCCCTTAAACTCGATCGGCTCTACATCACCGGCGGGGGCAGCAAGCTGAAGGGCCTCGCCGAATTCATGAATCGCCGTCTGCGCGTCGAAGTCGCTGCGCTCGAACCGCTCAAAAATATATCGCTCGACCGTTTGGCGCCGCAAGCCGCCGCCGCCCTGCGGGAAGAACAACACACGCTCAGCGTCGCGCTCGGCCTCGCGCTCAGCGACCTTCGTCCCGGCACATTCAATTTTCAGTTGCTCCCGCAAGTGATCAAGGATCGCCAAGCGTTCTGGGCGCGCGGCGCGTACCATTATTACGCGGCAGGCGCGGCCGCCCTCGCGCTGGGGTTGCTCGTTTACACGCCCTACGTCAACACCGACGCGCTTGGAGCCAACTACGAAGTCGCCGATAAAGCTTTCCGCGACGCAAAAACCAAGAACGATGAAGTCAAGAAGCTCGAAAAGGAAAACGACGAACTCCGCCACCGCCTCAAAACAATCACCGATAATATCCAGTCCGGTGATTATTTTCTGACGCTCCTCGCTGAATTGAAGAGCAAAAATCGCATTTACGACGACCTGTATCTCACGTCTGTCTCGACCCAGATCCCCAACGTCGTCATCGCTGAAGCGGACACCGCCGTCGATGTCAAAGCCATCGATTCCAAAAAGGAGCCCGACACTTTTCAAGCGCAACGCCGCATCTACCTGCGCGGCTTCGCCACCGGCAAGCAAGAGAGCATGTTGATCAAGCCCATTCAGGATTTCTACGACCGTCTCGTTCCCTTTCCCAATGAACCTGACGACCCGCGCAACCTGTTCAAAGACATTCGCCCCATCTGGTATAGCAAGGGCGAGAACATGAAGGACGGCCTGTATCTTAAGGAATTCGTCCTGGAAGCCTACACAGCCGCACCGCAAAAAGCAGCCAAGCCCGAGAAGAAGGCCAGTGCCGTTCCGGGTGTTAAAAATTCCGCTGCGAAACAACCATCGGGCGCAATTCCAGCCGGACCCACTCAACCCGTCATTACCGCACCCGTTCCCGCGCCAGTTCCTGTCCCGGCCCAGCCGGTGGTGCCGCCCATCGCCGTCCCGGCACAAGCCGTAGCTCCAGCGCAAGCCATGATTCCGCAACCCGTTCCGGTCAACCCAGCACAACCGGCAGTTCCCGCACCGGCCATCGTTCCGCCGCAAGTTGCTCCTATCGTCCCGGCACAACCCGTGGTTGCCGCACCAGTCGTGGTTCCGCAACCTGTTCCAGCCGTCCCAGCGCAACCCGAAGTTCCAGTCGTCAAACGCAAACCCGTTTACGTCGTTCCCGACGCACCGCCGCCCGCGCCACGAAACGCAGTACCCAATACCGTCGTCCCAAACGCGGAAGCGCCAAAGCCCGCAGTTTTGAAAACTGACGTTTTAAAGGAAGAAAAATAGACGCTTAATTAACAATCATTTCGTCAGGAGTGAAAGAACGTAGCCAGGGGTTGAGCGTACCCGCGACACCTTTGGAATAATTCGATTGAAATACCGTACCCCGCACGGGGTGCCAGAATGGAAATCACGATCGTCAAGCCGTACAACAGGAATT
>JANXLS010000498.1 GCA_025355035.1 Planctomycetota bacterium
CGGGAATCGATCCAAGCTTGCTCGCGCCGGCAGTTCAAAAACATTCTCACGGCGAAAACTAACACGACAAGAAACCGCCGACGAACGCTGACGATAATGGCGTACGTCAGCTGTAAGAAAATTTAAAATCGAAGATTTCCAGCGTGATGAGTATACGCTCATTTTCGGCGAGCTATATGGGGGTCGCTGATTGTCGTCCTTAACGCACTGCGAATCTCAAAATGCACTTTAAACATACATTCAAAAGCGGCGGTCCCGCCAAATCGCGGGGACCGCATGACATTGAAAAAATGTGAGCTATTTCAGGGGCGGCCTGCAATTAAGTAGCTCACGATTTCGGCTATTGGAAGTCCGTGGCATCTTCCAACTGCTCTTTACGTGACAGGTCGAAAAAGCCGACATCATTCAACTCTGCGCTGATGGATTTCGTGGCCTGAACCGAGCCTCCCAGTTTCTTGTAGAGCGCTCGGATGTGCTTTCTGTTCCTTTCAATGTGTCTCCCATCGAAACGAAACAGCAACAATTCCTGGTGTTCATCCCCTTCGTCTTCAGAGCCGAACAGGTACTCGAACTCTTTCTCCGCGAGCATCTGGAGAAACTCCGACTGCTTGGGAGCAGCATCCTCTTTGGGTGACGCTTCGAGCGCCGAATCGGAGCCGATTTCGATACCATTGTCGATCAACGCCTCGACCGTTGAGGGACTGACTTGCGCAGTAGCCATTGTGATGAAGTCATCGTTGGCTGAGCCATTCTCCGGCTCCAACTGGGAAACCAACGCATCACTGGTGGCCGTTTCAACCGCGATGCTTGAGACAGCAGCACAATTCCGAGCGCCAGCACCGTTGCTTCCATGATCATCGACACTGGCAGCATCAACAGCCGAGGGTTTCTGGCGTTTTGAGTTCTTGCCAATGTTCACCGTGTTTTGAATCACCTTCTTTCCGCCCCGTTCGTACTCCCGTTTCGTGGGTGCCATCTCCGGTTCGTTTGAAGACAGCTTCTTCCGCACATCGCCGACGAAAGTTCCGCTGACCCCGCAGAGCTTGGCAATCGCGTTGTCGCTCTTGTTCCGGCACTGAGGAAGACTCAGTACCATTGTTACGGCTTTCCACTTGTCTGCATTTGACAGACGCAGTCCGTGCGTTCCGTTGGCCTTGAAGGAATACAACAGCGCATCCCACTGGCTGCCCTTTCGGATTTCGACCGAAAACGACTTGAGGTCTGCTTGAATGGCCGCCGCCGCTCGGTGATAGCCGTCGGCAAGAACCCGATTGCAGTCGGAATCTTCGTACACAATCAACGGCGGGAATTTGTCGCCGCGCTTCATCGCCTGCGCGTACTCATCCACTACGTCCTGATTGAGTTTCACCCGAATCTGGGTGCTCAAAACAGCGAGGAGAGTGACCAGCTCTGGTTGAGAGAATTTCACGATGGTGCTCGTGACCATCAATTTCCCGGTGTTCTTGACCACGCTCTTCGTCTTTCCTGATTTCCTTTTCATCCACAATACCCTTCGTTCGCCCTTGCGTTACATTTCACCTCAAATAACGTGAGCGCCGGAAGTGTTGGCGAAGTGCCATCCGGATGCTCGTGAAAAGCATTAACGCATCGAAAAATGCGTAACAAAAAGCAAACGTGTGAACGCTCGCTTAAATCACAGTATGCCGTTTCATTGTTGGTTGAGGGGAACCGTCTGGGACCTGGCAAAATACCACCCGCCGGAATGATTCCGGGAGTTTTTATTTTGTGTCAGGTGCGCCAGAGCCATGCGGCTATGAATGCCGCAAAATCCTTCGGGCTGAACAGCTCGATGGCAAGAAGCTTTGGTACTCCGTTACGAACAGTACGACGGTCTGAAGATAAGTCAACGGAATTCCGGAAATATCATCAATTTTCTCAATAATGCTCCAAACAACTTGGGTGTCCAGGGACGAATTTTTCGAATTATTTCGACGGCGTTCCGTTAATGATTTTGAAGAAGTTCTCGTTCGATCAGCCGCCCTCCTGCATTGAGCTTGATCGCCTTGTCCCGGTCAAGTTCGGCGTAGAATTCCGTGATGGCAGCCGACCGGTGTCCGAGATTGATTCGCGCGACATCCAGGCGGAATTCCTTGCGCGCCACGTCGCGGCGTTGTGAAGCGACCGGTGCGGTGTAATCTATCTTTGTGAAATTTGTGAAACATTTGTGAAAACGGTGCTTCACATTCTGATTATTGAGCGGTTTTTGAGGTGACATCTAATGATTTTGCGGGAAATATCTAAAACATTCCAGTGTAACGACTAATGTCTTAAATCTATGCCAGTAAATGGCTTGCAAAAACATAGGCGCCCGACTCCCTCCCTCTCCGTACAGTTCACGTGCTTCCAGATACAACTCATTTAATGCACTAGGTTTATCTGGATTATTAATCCGCCGAACCGCCGATTTGTGGCGGTGTTTGTGGCGGTTTGTGGCGGGGGGATACTCTGACGGAGCCCCTCACGTGAGCAAAATTAATAAATCGGCGTCGTTCCGCGTTGGCAAAGTTAAGGGATATCAGAGAAGCAAAATCTGGTATCTGTGTTATTTCGAAAACGGTCTGCGTCGGCGCCCACGCGTGGGTGCAGATCACGATCTCGCCAAACAAATGGCCGCGCAGATCAACGCGCAACTCGAAATCGGCGCACCCGCGCTGCTCAGCTTTGAAAACATTTCAATCCCCAACCTGCGTCAGCGCTGGCTGCAGCAGCACGAGCAAGTTTTGCGATCATCAATCCAGACGATTCGCCGCTACCGGGCTGCAACCGAGCATCTTTTGACGTTTATTTCGACCGTGACGCCCATCCGCCACGCAT
>JANXLS010000502.1 GCA_025355035.1 Planctomycetota bacterium
GAAATCGATGTCGGCGCGCAATTCGAACCAGTCGATCCCGGACGCGACGACCATCTTCATTTCGCCGGGCGTGCGGTAAAGTTTTCCGTCAGCTTCGACGCGCCATTTTTCAGCGATCAATTTCGCGACAACACGCGGGAGATTGCGCGGAGCCAATTCCGGCTCGCCTGTCACCGAATTTTTTGTGATGCGGAAACCCAGTTCCATCATCCGATCGACGTTGATTTTCTCGGCAGCCAAATCGCGAATGTACAGCTTCCGTTCGCTGGCGTGAAAGACGCCGCGTTCAACGGAACTGGCGAGCACCATCGCACCATTGTAATCGAACGACAGTTCTCCGCGCAGATCGCCACGCGGATCGTACGCCGGTTTCTTGATCCGCAAACACGGGCTTGGTATGGCGTGAGCTTCTTCGACTCTCAATTCCTGCGGCGCGTTAAACGGAGGAAGTCTCGGAAGTCGTTGCAGTCCCGCCACAAAATCCGCGCCCTGAGCCAGCGGTACGCGAATTTCTTTGTCTTGGCGTAACGCGCCGATCAACGGAAACGCTCCGGAATCGTCCAAGCGCGACAGCGAGTCTTTCCAAAACACCCATTGCCCGGCGATCAGCACCACGGGTGCAGACAACTCAGCGCGTTCGGAGCCTTGACGCAGACCGCCCGTCAGCACGTATTCTTTGCGGGTAGTGTCGGTTTTTAATTCGAGATGGAACACCCACGGCGGACCGTCGTCGAATTTAAGCGGCGTGTGAGTTCCGTACTCCTGCGTAATCATGAACAAGCGCCCGGCCTGCGCCAGTTCAGGGAAGATCGCGTCTTGGATCGCAGGATTCACGACGAACGTCGTATTTTTCTCGCGCCCATAATAAGAGATGTAGCCACGATTGACTTCTGCGCCCAACAAAAATTGTCCCACGCGGCGGTCCAGAGCTCCGGGCAAGTTCTCGATGGCGTCGCGATCGATGGACCGGATTTTTGGAATGCCCCAATCTCCGTTCTTTTTTTTGTCGCGATAATAAACTTCGACGACCAACCCGCCGCCGAGCAGGGTCATGGGCACGTTGACCGTGTACATCCATTCGCCCGTTGCCGACGGGGGATTACCGAAAGGCGCAACCCGAACCGACAGCGGCGACGCCACCGTTGATGCCAGCGCACGATTCATCACTGCGACGAACTGCTTCCACTCCGGATCTTTCGACTTTCGATCGGAACTTGTATTGGGGCTGCCAGCGCGTGTACGCGATTTGGGGTCGCGCGGGTCGAAGAAGAATTCTTCGTCCTCGTTTTCTTCATCGTCCTCGTCGTCGGGACCGCGCTTGGATACGACGGTGTCAAATTCATGCTTCAATTCGAGCGTGAGTTTTTGGACGAATGGCGGCGGTTGTAATTTGCGCTGGATATCGGCTTCGAGAATCGTCGCCCAAAGATGTTTGCACGGGCCGCGATCGCGATAAAACGGGCACGAACACGATGCAACGATCGCGCCGCTGGACCCGGTGCTTTTCAGTTCCAACGAGACATGATAGGAGAGTTCGCCCGACACTTTTGCCCGGACAGAAGTTTCGTTGAACGTGCCGATGTGCACCGCGCCGCTGACATAATACTCTCGCCCTCGCTGTCGAATGATATTGTCAAATTCGTGCTGAATCTTCTGCGCCAACGCCCCCATTCGAACTCTCCGCGACGATAAGAATTGCAAAACGCTGCCAATCCCGTACAACGAATCCCAAGCGTCAGAATAGCACAATCCATTAGGATACTCGACTCGACGCCGAAAGCCACTTCGCACACCCATTTGTTTGAAAATAAATGCGGAAGTTGTGCAACCGACTCCGGGACACTTTGATGAAAATTTTAGCAACACTGTTGTTCGTTCTGAGTTTCGTTCCGATGTTAGTCCGTGCCGCCGCTGCGGATTACTTCGCCATCGAAGTCCTCGATGCGGAGACGGGCCGTGGCGTTCCACTGGTTCAGCTTCAGCTGACCGACAAATGTGTATATTACACAGACAGCAACGGACTAGTCGCGTTCAACGAACCGGGGTTGATGGGCGAGAACGTGTGGTTCTCGATTTCTAGCCACGGCTACGAATTCCCGCACGAGAGTTTCGGCAATCGCGGCGTTTCGCTGAAAGCAGTCGCGGGGGCAAAAGCGCAATTGAAACTGCGACGCGTCAACATCGCTGAGCGACTGTACCGGGTGACCGGGCGCGGCATTTATCGCGACACGATTCTTCTTGGACAGAAAGTGCCGATTGAATTTGGCGGCTTGAATGGTCGCGTGACGGGGCAGGATTCGGTTTTGACGACGATCTGCAACGGGAAGTTGTATTGGTTCTGGGGCGACACGAACCGCCCGTCGCATCCGTTGGGTAATTACTCGACGACGGGGGCCACGTCGCTGCTGCCGGATAGAGGAGGCCTTGATCCATCGGTCGGCGTGAATCTCACCTATTTCACTGACCTAAAATCTGGCTTCACCGCACCGATGGTTCCGTTGAAGCGACCGGATGCGCGTCCAATTTGGATTGATGCGGTGATGACGGTTCTTGGTAAAGACAATAAGGAAACGATCCTTTCGCGATACAGTCGCGTGGACAAAGATATGAAGCCCGTCGAGAGCGGATTGATCGCGTTCGATATGGAGCTCAACCATTTTAAGGAACTCGTGGCTATTCCTCTCGATACGCCTATCGCTCCTGCGGGACATCCTTTTCATGCGATGGTTGATGGCCAGGAATACTTGTATTTCCCCAATCCTTATCCATGTATTCGTGTCAAAAACGAATGGAACAAGGTAATTGATTTATCCGCATACGAAGCATTTACCTGTCTCAAAAATGGAAGTGCCTATACCACAATAAACCCGCCGTTGGATCGGGACGCGAACGGCAATCTCATTTGGGTGTGGCGTACACTCACTCACCCGCTGAAACCCAGTGAAATTGACGAAATGGTCGCGCACAAAACAATTCGGCGCGACGAAGTTCCATTTCGGCTTCGCGATGTGGATAGTAAAAAGCCGATTCAACTTCACAACGCCACGGTTTATTGGAACGAGTACCGTA
>JANXLS010000537.1 GCA_025355035.1 Planctomycetota bacterium
CGGTCAAAAATTTTGTCGCGGCATTTCCACAACCGACGAAATTCACGCTGACGAAATCATCGCCGCGATCCAGCGCATTTTCTACACCAAACATCTTCTCGATCCCGAACATCCCGACCACCTCACGACCCTGGTCGAAGCCTATCGCGCCGTGTTTCAAAAATTGCCTCCAGAACCGTCAGACATCGCGATGGTCGAGGTCGAGGAGGGGCCACCGCGTCCGATCATGGCCTTCACGAAAGACGGCTAGGTCATGCCAGTTTCGGAACCACGACGGCGTATCGTAACAAGACCGGCGCGGGTGCCGGAGATGAAAACAGAGCGACGCGACACCGCTGATTGGAAAGTGCGTGCGCTGGCCGCAGAGCAAAAGAACGAAACGCTTCAAGCCGAGAATCTTCGTCAAAGCAAGGCGATCAACAAACACTGTGTCGTCACGCTCGGCAAAGGCGCCGAAGATTTCAAGAAGCAGAAAACAGACGTTTCAAAAAGAAGCTTGGACACGTACGTCGCCGCGTTGAAAGACCTTCAGACTTACTTGGGGTCTGTCAAGCTGAACGTGTCGTATGAAAATATTCAGAAGATGCCCAAGAGTGAAGCCGCGAAGCGCGCTCATGAAGTCGGCGGCATGTTGAAAATCGCAGAGTTGCGCGGCAAGCAGATCGACGACTTTCTGTCCGCGCGCATCGACAAAAAGAAGCTTTCGTCAGTCACAGAGAAGCGCAAGGCTGCGCTGAAACGCGAACTCTCTGTGGCATATCACTTCTGGGTGCGGCGCTATGAACTGACGCACAACGCGTTCGAACACACCCAATTGTTGACCGGTCACAAGGCGACCGCACCGGACTCGCGCGAAATGATTCGGACGGTGGGCGATCTGAAATTGTTGCTATGGGCGCTCGGCGAAGAGAGCGAACATGCGCTTTATTGGAAAACATTCGTTGCAACTGCGGCGCTGACCGGAGCCGACCTCAGCACGCTGTTTGATTTGAAACCACAAGATGTACTTTTTGAAGAACCGGCGCGCTTCATCATGTGCCGAAATAAAACCGGCAAACAACGCGACACGCCGATTGAGCGAACAATCCTTCTGCCGCTCATCACGAGTTACAGCCAGGGAATTGAACAGAGCCAACCGTTTCTGTTTCCGTCGGTCCTCGGCACGGGATCCCGCGCGCGAACACTGACTGCGCCCGGCCAATGGTCTGGTCCAAGCGCATTTGGCGACGCGTGGAAGCGTATCTCTGCACGGTGCGCCGCCAGAATCAAATCGGAACACAAAGTCTCCGATGCTGAGACAGCATACTGCTTGTTGGGACCGCGCGCGTGGCGGCGCTCGGCGGTGACGTTCATGAACGGCGCAGGCTGCCTTCCCGGCCAAGTGGCACGATGGATCGGTCACAGCGTTTCAATCCAGGATCGCCATTATTTGGGTCGAATGGAGCGTAATGAGCTTGTCTTTGAACCGGGACAACACCATTGATGTTTTTGGTCAGTGCTTTTAGACCGATTACTTCACAATCAACCCAATTGATCGCCTTCCAACTAACTCACTTTTGCGCGGCCTGCGGAGTGGTGGTTTCGACAGGTTCGGCGCTGACGAGTTTGTATCCGAATTGCTTCGCTTTCCGTTCCAGGTTTTTGACCGCTTGTTCCTGATATCGTGCTTCGTATGCGGCCGCTCCGCTGTCCTGGTATTTGCCGCCATCTTTCAGCAGGCTGTAAATGATGCGCGCCAGTTTGTGCGCCGTCGCGGTGATCGCTTTGGGCGGTCCCAAATGCGCTTTTTTCCGGCGCAAGTATGCTCCGAGCGCGCTT
>JANXLS010000561.1 GCA_025355035.1 Planctomycetota bacterium
ACGTAAAAATTAAATATTTGGAGGGTGTGCGGCGCTCAATTTGGGGCTATCATCGATTCGAATTGATGAAATTCGCGTCGCATTCGTCTATCGTGTGCTGCGCTGAATGTGAATCCGGGAACTGAGACGAGGTATCGCTACGATGACTTCAGGAAAAATAATCGCGCTGTGGGTCGCCGCCATGATCGCTCTGGGCGGTGCGTATGGCTACGTAACCTGGCGCGCGAACGCGACGCAGCAGTGCGACTGCGCGACGTGTCGTTTGACGCGCGAAGATCCGAACGCCGCCGCTTCCATTGAACCCGCATTGGCGCTCAGTACGCCGATGATTCCACTCAACGGCCAGTGGGTCACGCCCGACAGCGCCGGTCCGGACATGAAGGGCAAAGTCGTGTTGCTCGATTTCTGGGGTACGTTCTGCGGCCCTTGCATCGCAGCCATTCCCGGCAACAATCGCATCTACGAAAAGTACGCGCCACAAGGCTTCGTGCTCGCCGGAGTTTCCACGGATTCCAAAATCGCTCTGGGTAATTTCAAGAAAACCGTTGAAGTCAAATACCCGCTCCTCGCCACCGATTCAGAAGCCTTCAGCGCCTACAAAATCGAATTCACGCCGTCAACGTTTCTCTTCGACCGCAGCGGCAAGATGGTCTGGAAAGGAATTCATCTGGAAAATCACGATGGCACGCTTGTCCCATCGTTTGAAAAAGCGCTGACCCAGGCCCTCTCCGAAGATACTGCCACATCCGCGCTACCGCCGGAATTCCAAAAGCTTCTCGATCAGGAAAAAGAGAATCGCGCCAAGAATCCCACCGGCGCCGGAGAGGATGAACTCGGCCTGAAAATCGGCGCTCCGATTCCCGAAATGAAAGGCGATTGGCTTACGCCCAACGCCGCCGCGCCGGACATCAAAGACAAAGTCCTCTTGATCGACTTCTTCACAACTCAGTGCGGCACCTGTATTGAATCGATCCCGGCGAATAACAAGCTCTACGCAAAGTACGCGCCCCAGGGTTTCGTGCTCGCCTTCGTCTCGCCCGAGCCCAAAAATGTGATCGAAGAATTCCGGGCAAATTACAAAAATAAGATCGAGTACCCTGTCCTGACGAACGCCAACGCGCTCTATGATACCTGCGCCATTCAACAACTCCCCGCAACCTTCCTTTTCGGACGCAATGGAAAGTTGCTCTGGAAGGGCGGACTGCTCGAAAAGGATGGCAAACTCGATCCTGCTCTCGAAAAAGTTTTGGACGAAGCGTTGAACACAAAGTAACGATGTCGGCCGCGTGCCGGCTGCCACGCAGCTCTTAGAACCTATCCCAAAACTCGGCGCGTCCAGATGCGCCACGCCGCCCGCCGCAAGCAGATGGATGTGGCGGATTTTGGGATAGGTTCTTACTCCCCGCGCCGGAACCGCATCGGATAACTTTTCACAATCCCCGCGATCAACGTCGAAAACCGGTGTCCGTTCTGTTCCATCGCCGCTTTGATCTTCGAGATTTCCCGCTCGTCCGTCCACTCCAATTCGCGCCCCAGCGCGTACGCCAGCAAGTTGCCGATCATTCCGCGCTCAAAATCGTCCTGATGTTTCAGTACGATTTTTTTCAATTGAGCCACACCATCGAACTTCTCGCCGCCCGGCAATTGACCTGTTGCATCAATACCATTTCCGCTCTCGCGCCACGTCCCGATTGCGTCAAAATTCTCCAACCCAAATCCAAGCGGGTCGATTTTTTTATGACACGCGGCACACGTCGCATCGGCCGCATGTATAGCCAGTTTTTCGCGAAAATTCTTCGGCTCCTTTTTGTTCCGCCCTTCGTCTTTGAACATCCCCGCGTTCGCCGGAGGCGGGGCGGGGGGATTGTTGAACAACACCTCCAACACCCATTTTCCACGCTGCGTCGGACTCGTTCGATTCGTGTGCGACGTCATCGCCAGCACCGCGCTCATGCCCAACAACCCACCGCGGTGTAATTCCGGTTTCAAATTGACGCGCTGCATCTTCTCGCCCTTGACGCCATCGATCCCATACAACTTCGCCAGCACCTCGTTCACATAGGTATAATCGGCGTCGAGCAACTCCAAAACATTCCGATCATCCTCGCGCAATTTATCGAAAAAGGTTGCGGTCTCGCCCGCCATCGCTGAACGCAATTTGCCGTTGAAAGCCGGATAAAACTCCGTACTCGGCCGCGCCTCATTGACTTTCCTGAATTGCAACCAATGTGCCGCAAAGTGCTCCGTCAACGCGTGCGCTTTCGGCGACGCCAGCATTCGCTTGATCTGTTCATCCAGCGTTTTTTCGTCACCCAATTTATTTTGTTCACCCAGCGCCAATAATGTTTCATCCGGCATTGTTGACCACAGAAAGTACGAGAGGCGCGTAGCCATTTCGAGATCGCTGATCCGATAAGGAGCCTTCGATTCCCCCGCTTCTTTTTCTGCACGAAAGAGAAAAGCCGACGACACCAACAGCGGTTTCAGCATCGCCATTGCCGCCTTGAGATGGGGTTCTTTTTTAGCGATCGCCGCATCATAGAATTTTAAAAAGTTCGAGACTTCATCGTCGCGCGCCGGTCGCCGAAATGCCCGACGAGTCACTGTTGAAATAAATTTCGTTGCCGCATCGCGCTCATTTGCCGTGTCCGGAGCAACGCCAAACAAAGCATCCAACGCAATGCGATCCTTATCGGATTTCTTCGCGTTCGGGTCCGTCGCCGCTTTGAACCGTTCGACGACCTTGTCCGCCGCAGCGAAGTATTTTTCCAGCAAAGCAGCCGACAGGGTCTGCCCCGCCGCGAACGTCGCGTAACCCGTCACCGGCGTATCGTCCTGCATCCCGACAGCGTCCGCCGCGTCAAAATCCAGACCCGTCAAATCGCGAATCGTAAGATTGTATTCGACGCGCGACAATCGCCGCAGCAACGGTGGCCCCGGATCGCGCGTTGCAGGGTCATTCGAATCCAACTGTGCCAGCATCGACTGAATCGCCCCGGCCAACTTCGCACGTTCCGCCTCCGGCAACGCCGGCTCGTCCTCCGGCGGCATCTCCTTCGTATTGATCTGCTCCAGTGCATTCCGCCAAACCTTGTGTTTTTTCAGCGCCGAATTTGCATCGTTGAAGACGGTAAAATCGACGCCACCCTTTTGCTTCTTTTCGTTATGACATGTGAAACATCGAGCCTCCATCAAGGGGCGAAGCTCCTTTGCGAAATCCGGAGCGATCGTTTCGGCGGACGAAACGACCTTGATTAAAAGGAGTGTGACCGTCACGGCGGGAGCGAAAAATGTTTGCATGAGTATGGAAGCGCGTTCGAAAAAGGATTTCATTTTTTGTACAATAC
>JANXLS010000569.1 GCA_025355035.1 Planctomycetota bacterium
TTTTCAATTGGAATACGCTTCCGCCGAGGAGGCGCTGGACGATTTCAAGAAGAAAGCTTCGCCTGAAAAATTCGCTGCGTTTGCCAAGGAATTCAATGCGTTCCTGTCCGCTGCTGAACACGCATCGTTCGCCGAAGTTCAGGCGTGGTGGGTCAGCACAATGGGCTCGGGTTGGGTGCCTTTGGATAAAAGCAAACTCATGGCGTTAAAAGCGAAACTGCATTGAAGCGGTTTAAAGTTCAAAGTTCAAAGCAATACGTCCCTTGGGTTTCAGATACCGTTTGGGTTTGATCCAGTCGATTAAATTGAGCTCTGTGCTGTTCAACTTTAAACCTTAAACTTTGAACCTTTTTCAGAGACGATAATGGATTCTCCCGCCGCAACCGTTGAGCCCGTGCCCAGTATTTCCCTGATCAAAATGCCGCGGCAACAGGCGATCGTTTGGGTGCTCTTTCTGTTCTCCGGTATATGCGGGTTGATTTACGAAGTGCTGTGGTGCCGCCACCTAGGACTGCTTTTCGGCAACACCGTTCAAAGCATGTCCGCGGTGTTGACCGCGTTTATGGGCGGATTGGCGTTGGGAAGTTACGTCGGCGGCCGCGTCTGTCATCGGCTCAAGCGCCCGATGATGGTTTACGGTTATCTTGAATTGGCGATCGGAATTTACTGCGCGTTTCTGCCGTGGGCGTTCAGCGCGGACAGTCCGATCGTTCCCTTTTACCGCCGACTTTACGGCGAAACGGGCGGCGGGACGGGACTGAGTATCGCACGCTTTTCGATCTCGTTCGTTTTGCTTTTGATCCCAACGACATTCATGGGCGCGACGCTCCCGGTGCTCTCTCAATACCTCGTTCGCTCGCGTGCGTTTCTCGGTAAAACGGTCGGGGCGCTCTACGCCGTCAACACCTTTGGAGCGGTGCTCGGCGCGGCGTTGACGGGGTTCATCCTCCTCCCTTTCCTAGGCAAAGCGAATTCGAATCACCTCGCCGTCGCCATGAACATTATTCTCGGAACGCTCGCCGTCCTTTTCGGAAACAACGCGACTGTTCATTCTGCGTCCGACGATCCCAACACAAATTCGCATTCGGATTCAGCGACGGATTCCGACTCACCTGCGTCCCAGGACAACGGCCAGCCACCCATTTCGCCGCTCGCTTTGAAACTCGCGATCTTCACGTTCGGACTGACAGGCTTCGCAGCGCTAACGACGCAGATCGGATGGAACCACGCGCTCAGTCTCGCGATGGGCAGTTCGTCGTATGTCTTCAGCCTGATCGTCTCGGTCTTCATCCTGGGGTTGAGCTTCGGCGGCGTCTGGGGATCGCGCGTCGCGGAGAAGACGAAAGACCCGCTCGCACTTCTCGGCAAAGTGTTGATCACGATTGGACTCGGAAGCATCGCACTGACCGTCGTGCTCGGAATTGGGCCGAAGCTGAATCTTCCGCTCGCGGTCTGGGGCAAAGAATGGGGTTGGAATTGGCAGCTCATGCTGCAGGCAAGCGGCATTGGTTTGCTCATCATTGGGCCGACATTTTTGATGGGTGCCACCATGCCGTTGACGATGCAAGTCGCAGCAAAATCCGATGGTGCGCCCGGGCGAACGGTCGGGACGATTTATGCGGTCAACACCGTCGGTTCGATTCTTGGCAGCTTCATCGGCGGACTCGTGATTCTCCCGCTGCTGGAAATTCGCGACACGCTCTTGTTGATGGCCATGTTCTACACGGTACCCGGCGTGGTGCTGTATCTGCTGTCACAATCCGGCCGCGAACAGAAGCCGCGCAGCGAATTTATGATCGTATTGCTCGCCGCTGTCGCAACCGTGATCGCTCTGTTCGCGTCGCCAAAATGGGATCCGCTGACGATGAGCAGCGGCATGTTTCTGCTGCGCGACCCGCATTCGCTCAAGGCGGTCAAGGAAGGCAATTGGTCGGAAGTGTTTCCGGACCTTCACAAAGATACAGAATTGAAATACTACAGCGAAGGTGCCACCGCGACCGTCGCGGTGACGCGATTCAAAGAATATCTCGTTGCTCCCGTCGACGTGATGGACGAGCCTTCGTCGTTCGCCATGCAGCCAATAAAAGCGGAGACACCCTCGCCAATTGATGCCGCAAATCCCGTCGCGCCGCCGTCGCGCTCGGTTTTTTCGCTGACGGTGGGCGGCAAGCCAGACGCGTCCAGCCACGGCGACATGACGACACAGATGGGCCTGACGCTCGTCCCGGTTCTGCTGCATCCGAAACCGGAAGAAGTGCTCGTGATTGGATTGGGTTCGGGCGCGAGCGCGGGTGCTGCGCTGACTCCGGACACAGTTAAAAACGTGGATGTCGTCGAAATGTCGCCGGAGGTCGTCGAAGCCAGTTATTTTTTTGAACCGTACACCGGCGGATTGAAATACAAACCGATTCCCGGTCGCCCCGGTTTTTTTTGGCTCGACACGCCGCGTCTCACGCTGATCGTCAACGATGGTCGCAACCACCTTCTGCTGACGAGCAAGAAATACGACGTGATTGCCAGCGAACCGTCGAATCCGTGGCTCGCAGGGATCGGCAATCTTTTTACGAAAGAAGCGTTTCAACTCTCTCACGATCACCTCAATCCCGGCGGCGTGATGTGCCAATGGATTCACAGCTATTCGCTTGAAGAGACGGATTTTTTTAGCATCGTCAAGACGTTTGGCGACGTTTTTAAGCACATGGAATTGTGGTGCGTTAACCGCCGCGATTTTCTTCTGATTGGGACCGACTCGCCGATCCGCATGCAGATTAGCGACCTCAAAGCGCGAATGGAGCAGACGAATGTCAAGCCTTTACTTGAATTGATCCACTTCGATTCTGAAGAAGAATTCCTCTCATGTTTCATGAGCACCGATTCCGAATTGCGCAACATCACACAGAACGCGCCGCTGCACACCGACGACAACATGCGCCTTGAATTCTCCGCGCCGAAAGCGCTTTACAACACGATCCAACTCATGCGCAGCACGCAATACGAACCCGATCCCGAAAGCATTGTGGACCTGACGAAGCTTCCGGCTGATGCTCGCAGGGATATGGAAAGCCGGCTGGATTCGTCCGCGAGCGGACGTGAGCACACGCGTTGCGCGTTCGAACATGCGGGCAATCGTATTGACCAATGGTCGAAGGCACAGACGCTTGCGCCCAAACAATTCTGGACGGTCGAATACGCAAAATTCATCGAGGCCGCGCTGCATAAACGACCTCTGGAAGTTGTCCCAACCAGAGTTTCTGACCCTCTGGCCGGTGTCCGAAAAATCGCGAAGTTGGAAGGAGTTCCGAAGGCGTTGGAAGCGCTCAAGAAATTGAATGCCGGCGGAGCCAACGCGATTCCGTGCGCGGAGCTGGCTGTTGCACTGTTGCGCGCCGCGGGAGAAACACAGGCCGCTCAGCGAACGGTGCTCGAAACGCTGCGGCAACCGGGCATGTCGGACGATCCGCAATCCGCGCGATTGTGGTTGGCAGCAGCTGAATTGGCGCTCGAAGCTGAGAATCCAAACATTGAATCGGCCGTCAAGATTGCTCGCACCGCGGACATTCTGGAACGCAAAAAGGGCAGCGTGTTGGACGCGGTGGGGCAAACGTGGTTGAAAGCGAAGCACTACGCCGAAGC
>JANXLS010000594.1 GCA_025355035.1 Planctomycetota bacterium
ACTGCCCCACGCCGCCCAGTGTGTTGGTGGTGTTGTGGGAGAGCGAAATACTGTTGCCTGCCGTGGCTGTGGTGCTTCGCGCCGCGACCAACGTCGTATCGCAAACGCGCCATTGAAACAAATAATTGCCACCGATTGTGAGACCCGACATTTGAAGTGTAATCGTGACATTGGGCCCGGCAGTCGTGGCGGTCGACAATAACGTTTTGTAATTTGCGCTCAAATTAGTAAATGGAGCTAAAACCGACGTTAATGTATTAGTGCCCGCCAACGCAGTACCACTGAGAGTGAAGTTACCCGACGTCGTCGGAGTCGAAGTGGTCGCCAGAGGAGCAAAGGTGACCCCATTTACGGTGCTGGATGTTACGCCCGCGGTGCCGTCGTTGAACGCTGCAATCAAGTTCCCCGCGGTATTTATGTCGGTGTCCGCCCCGATTATCGACACAGCTCCCCACGTGATCGTCGCCGCAAACGCGCTCGACGCGAACAGTCCGGCAACCAGCGCCACAGTCAATATTAATGATTTCAATGTACGCATATAACGCTCTCTCCATGCCCGTCGTTACTACCTTTGTGCACTTCGTCCGATTTTAGATTACGAATCTTCGCTGGATTTATCCTTTTTGCAAGGCGGAAAAAAGATTCCCGTCCGAATAATGTGGCTCTTTCCTTTCATTTTCAAACATGATAGACTCTAATTCCATGGAAATCACCTTAGCGCAGCTGACCGACACCGGTCCCGTACGGGATCACAACGAAGATTTTATCGATCAATGGAAACCCTCCGACCCCGACGAAATGCTCGAGCGCGGTGCCGTCTCCATCCTCTGCGACGGAGTAGGTGGCCACAACCACGGCGAAGTTGCAAGTCGCATGGCCGTCGAAGCCGCACTGAAAAAATTCAAAGACGCCAAACCGAATACCCCCGCCCGCCAACTTGTTCAGGACATGTTCGACGCCGCCAATCTCGCCATTTTCGACAAACGCATGGCCGATGGTGGTCACAACAAAATGGCCACGACCATGTCCTTGAGCCTCTTCCGCAACAACGAAGTCACCATCGGGCACATCGGCGACTGCCGCGTCTACCTCATCCGTAATGGTCAGATCAAAATCCTCACCGACGATCATTCTTACGTCGGCATGCAGCTCAAAATGGGTCTCATTACCGAAGAAGAGGCCATGCAGAGCGAAATGCGAAACATGATCACGCGCACCGTCGGCCAGGACATGACCATCAATCCGGACCGCCCCTTTATCACGGTCAACAAAGGCGACCTCATTGTCCAATGCTCCGACGGACTTCACGGCGTCGTCACCAAAGAAGAAATCCTCAAAGAAATCGAAATCTATCCCAAACTCGAGGACGCATGCAGTCGCCTGATCGCTCTCGCCATCAAGAAAGGCACTCCCGACAACGTCTCAATTCAAATCATCCGCATCGAATCTGTCGTCCAAGTCGCCTATTATAAGGGACAACCTTACTACGTCACCCCGCCCGAACCACCCAAAGGCCACGAAGTCGGCCCCGGCACCGTCATCGACAATCGCTTCACCGTCACCGAACTCATCGCTCGCAGCGGCATGGCGTCGATCTTTAAAGCCATTGACAGCACCTCCAACGAGATCGTCGCAATCAAAATTCCCTTCATGCAATACGAAAGCGACCCCGCATTCTTCGGCCGCTTCCAACGCGAAGAAGAAATCGGAAAAATTATGAAACATCCGAACCTTCTCCGCATCATCCCCGTCGAAAACAAAACCCGCCCCTACATCGTCATGGAATTCCTTGAAGGCCAGACGCTCGGCAATCTGCTCAAACAGATCAAACCGCTCCCCGTCAACGACGCCGTCAAGATCGCCGCGCGCCTCGCCGACGCCCTCGACTACATGCACCGTCGCCGCGAAAACATCATCCATCGCGACATGAAGCCCGAAAACGTCATGATCTGCAACGACGGCAGCCTCCGCATTATGGACTTCGGCATCGCCAAAGGCTCAGGCTTGAAGAAGATCACCATGGCGGGTTTCTCCCCGTCAATGGGTACCCCCGATTACATGGCCCCCGAGCAAGTGAAGGGACAACGCGGCGATGAACGCACCGACATCTACAGCCTCGGCGCCATGCTCTACGAAATGGCCACAGGTCACACGCCCTTCGAAGGTTCGAACGCTTACTCTGTCATGAACGCCCGCTTGCTCGGCGACCCCCTCGCACCGTCTAAACTCAATCCGAAAATCACGCCTGAAATCGAAGAGATCATCCTCCATGCTCTCGCTCGAAAGCCCGACGATCGCTACACCTGCGTCGCCGAAATGAAGGAAGAACTCGATCACCTCGAAAAAGTCAAAGTCTCCGGCCGAGCCGAGCGCCTTCAACCGCCCGTTCAACAGCAACCCGAAGGCGGCTTCAACACCATGCTGCTCTGGATGCTCCTTATCCCCGTCGCCATCATCATCCTCTTCTTCGTCTTCCTGCGCCCGCCCGTGCAGGCCGGGAATTTGAAGAACAACGACGCGCCCTCGCAACAGCTCAAAAAGTAGCGCGTCGAAAAGGTATCGTTACGCAGTGTCTTGAATTTTGTCTGCTTACGCCATAATTCTGCGATTCCTTCGCGAACGCGAAGCGTTCGCGTCTCCTATTGGTGAATGGGACTTTTTCAAAAAGAAGCGTTTCGCATAGCGGCAAATGTTTGAAAAGCAGCCGATTTGGCAAAAAGTTAACACTTCCATGTAGAAATCGCCCTAAAACGTGCATAAATTTGACAATAGGCTTGACGAAAAAATAAAAAACGCTAAAGTTTACGAAAGTTATCCACAAAACGATTCAGGTGCGGCGTGTCTTTAACGAGACTCGGTGCTTAGGCTCAAGTAGAAAGGACGGCGCGGTCGAATGAACCGATTGCGTACTCTTGCCGGTATAGCTCTCATTGCGGGTGTTTTCGCCGGGCTAACCAGTTGTGCCAATAAGAAGGGCGACTTGGGCGCGGAGTTGGATGTCCCGCCGAGCATTGCGATTGCTGAAACCCCGCATCGCTCCGTGTTGGATATTGCCTCCCCCGCCGACATCCCCGATGCCGATACGGTTGAGCTTCAAGATCCCAAAAATCGTACGCCCCAATCCGTCTCGGTTAGCCGGGACGCCAACATCGCATCGATTGCGAAAAATCCTAAAGCAGATCAACAAAACCCGACACCAAAAGCCGACTCAAACGGCGATAAACGCCTGCCCGACGCTTTGGACGGCGAAGTCGTGGCGATTGCAGCAGGTAAAGCCGTGCCCAAAAAAGCAGAGACTAAAGTCGACGCACCGAAGGTCGACGAAAAGAAATCCGACGCAGATCCTGTTGCGCCTGAAACGAAAGTTGCTGTTGCCGAAGCAAAAATCGAAGTCAAGCAGGCTGCAAAAGAAGATGTCAAAGTCAACGCTCCGAAGGCTGAAGAAAAATCGGTTGAAGCCGCGCCCGTTGTCGCGGTTCCCGTAGCTCCGGTCGTCCCCATAGCTCCCGAAGCGAAAGTCACCGTCGCCGAAGCCAAGCTTGCTCCAAAAGAAGAAGCCATCGCAGTCGCTCCGAAATCAGAAGCGACCAAAGTCGAAGTGCCCGTCGTTTCCACGCCGGTTGAAAAAGAAAAAACGGCTGACGTCACCGCCATTGAAAAGACCAACGCAGCACTTGCGCTACTCAATAAGGTTGCTAACGAAGCCGCTCGTGCTCTGCCCGCGAAACCCGCGGCGACGGTGCCTGAAGTAGTAGCTCCGGTTGTGCCTGTTGTCGCTCCTCAAAAACAAAACGAAGTGAAGCCAGCCCCGGTCGAAGCGCCCCAGGCGCCGTCACAGGTGGCCGATGAAAATGTCAAGAAAGACGACAAACCCGCGCCCAAGCCCGTCGATCCGCCCGTTGTCGCCGAAACCGATGCACAGCGCGCCGAACGGCTGCTGAAAGAGGCTGCGAAGATTACGTCCGTTCAACGCGAAGCGGACGCTCGTCAGGCCGAAGCCAGCTTCCAGGCCGGAATGCGCCTCTACAACGATTGGAATTACGAGCAGGCCAAGACCTATTTCGAAAAAGCGCTCTCGATCGACCCGTCGCATGAACTTGCCCGCGCCCGGCTCGCCGATTGCAAATCCCTGTTGAACATCGACATGGGAATGGGTTCGCGCATGCAGAATCTCGCGAATGAAGAACGCGTCGCCATTCAAGAGCGCCAGATCATGCTCGCCCGCCTTATGGAAGAAGGTCACTCCCTCGAAGCCCGCGGCAGCGAAACGGTGTTGGATAGCGGTACAGACCAGAAGATCGCTTCAA
>JANXLS010000596.1 GCA_025355035.1 Planctomycetota bacterium
CCGATCGTCGCCAGTTGCCACTTGCGCGGTCCGTGCTGCACCCACGTGTCCGGAATGCCCAGCCGGCGAATTTTGCGCGTATCCAAACCCAGTTCGCATGCTGTTTCCAGCGCCGCTGTGCCGAAACCGTTTTGCAACTGATGATCTTCAACCGTGATAACGCGATCGTGGTTGTTTACCAAATCCGTCAGCAGCGCCGTGTCGAAAGGCTTCGCAAAACGAGCGTTCGCAACCGTGATCTTCAACCCCGTGCTCTTTTCGATCTGTTCCGCAGCTTCCACCGCGTGAATCACCTGCGAACCATACGCGAGGACCGCAACCTTTTCGCCGCGGCGAATGATTTCGCCCTTGCCGATTTCGATCGGCAGCAGCGTCGGTGTCAGCGGCGTCGCCGGGACGTTGTCGCGCGGATAGCGGATCGCCACAGCCTTGCGAGCCTTCACCGCCCACGCCACCATTGCTTCCGCTTCCGGCTGATCCTTCGGAGCGCACAGCACGAAGTTCGGGAACGAACGCATGTACGCGATGTCGAAGACACCGTTGTGCGTCGGGCCGTCATCGCCCACCACACCGGCGCGATCCAAACACAGCACCAACGGCAAGCCGTCTTGCAACGCAATTTCGTGCATTAACTGATCGACCGCGCGCTGCAGGAAGCTCGAATAAATGCAAGCCACCGGGTGCATGCCGGACTTGGCCAACGCCGCGCCGAAACAGACTGCATGTTGTTCGCAGATACCGACGTCGTAATAGCGCTTCGGGAACACTTTTTGGAAGTTGATCAAGCCCGTGCCATCCGGCATCGCCGCTGTGATCGCCACGACTTTGTCGTCACCCTTCGCCACGTTTATGATCGCGTCGCTAATCACCTTCGTATACGCTGGGGGCGTCGGAGCCGACTTCTTGACGGTCGCTTCCGAACCTTCTACTTCGTACGGCTTCGCGCCATGCCACTGCACCGGATCGTTCGCCGCCCACGGCAAACCGTGACCCTTCTTGGTCACAACGTGGAGCAACTTCGGTCCCTTGACTGTCTTGAGTTCCGTCAACCAGCGCACTAAGCCTTCAATATCGTGTCCGTCAATCGGACCGTAATACCGGAAGCCCAAATCCATGAAAATCGCACCCGGAGCATGCGCCGCGCGAGCCGCCGCGTCAAACGTATCGGACGCGAAGCGTTCAATTTCCTTGCCGACGAACGGAATCTTTTCGATCAATTCCTTGCCTGCGTGTTTGACCTTGCGGTAGAAATGGGTCGAGCGGATGTTCGAACACGTCGCCGAAAGAGCGCCGGTCGTGGGGCTGATTGAATGTTCGTTGTCATTCAGGATGACCAGCATGTCTTCCTTCAAATCGCCAGCATGATTGAGCGCTTCGAAGATGAGTCCCGCTGTCAACGCGCCGTCGCCAACGACCGCGACTGAATGCGTATCCTTCTTCTGCAAATGATCGCCGACCGCCAAGCCCAGCGCCGAACTGACCGAACATCCGGCGTGAGCCGTCATGAACAGATCGTATTCGCTCTCGTGCGGATTCGGATAACCCGAAATCCCGCCTTTCTGGCGCAACGTGTGGAACTGATCGAAGCGACCCGTCAGAAGTTTGTGCGCATAGACCTGATGGCCCACGTCCAGCACCAAACGATCCTTCTTGAAATCGTACACGCGATGCAAAGCAATCGTCAGTTCCGTGACGCCCAGATTCGACGATAAATGACCGCCGGTCACCTGCACAGTGGTATTGATCTTTTCGCGAATCTCCGCCGCCAATTCCGGCAGGTATTCCATCGGAATCTTTTTAACGTCCTCCGACCCCTTGACATGCTTCAGGAACGGTCGAGGAATGGAACACGCCACCACCGGGCGTTCAGCACCCATCGCAGCACCTGCTATGTGAGCGGCGGCTTCCAACGGCTTCAAAAGCCGGTCTGACGTTGAACTCGATACACTGCTGCTAGCCGGAATCGCTGCTGCATCTCTCATAGTGGGCATTCCCCGTTAAAAACTCAGTCAAGGTTCAAAGTTCAAAGTCCAAAGTTGGTCATTCAAGTTACTATTTCAAACTTTGAACTTTGAACCGCTGTTAATTCTGTCGTTCCAAAACAAATCGTCCCAACGCATCCAACGTCGTCGCGCGTGATCCGAACACCTTCAATGCATCAAAAGCTTCCGTAGCCAAACGTGCCGCTTCCACCTTCGATTGTTCAACGCCAAACACCGCAGGGTAAGTTGCCTTACCCGACTTCGCGTCCTTGCCCGGCGTTTTGCCAAGCTGCTCGGGCGTTGATGTGAGGTCCAATATATCATCAACAATCTGAAAAGCCAGACCAATGTTCCGACCATATTTCGCCAGATGCTCAAAATCAGATAGGCCCGCACCCGACGCCAAAGCCCCCGCTTCGCAGCACGCCGCGATCAACGCAGCCGTCTTCCACGAATGAATCGCGCGGACCGAATCCAGCGTCGCAGGCCGCCCCTCGCCTTCCATATCCAGCACCTGCCCGCCCACCATCCCTTGAGTCCCAACACCCTTCGCCACGGAACGCACCATTGCAGCAACCGTCGCCGGCTTCGCATTAATGGTTAGCACTTCAAAAGCGTATGTTAACAACCCGTCACCTGCGAGAATCGCCATCGCTTCGCCAAAAACTTTGTGATTCGTCGGACGTCCGCGTCGCAGATCGTCGTCGTCCATCGCTGGGAGATCATCGTGGATCAGCGAATAGGTGTGAATCATTTCAACAGCGCACGCTGCCGGTAGCGCCTCTTCATAAGAGCCGCCCACCGCTTCAGCTGCCGCAAGCACCAAGGCCGGCCGCAACCGCTTGCCACCCGCGAAGATCGAATAACGCATCGCTTTGTGAAGTGTACTTGGCGACGTGGCTTCCGTCGGCAGCAGTTCGTCAAGTTTCTGATCGACGAGTTCGCATGATTTTTTAAGGAACGCCAGAGCGATCGCGGCGGAATTCAACGGCGGCCCCCCGATTACGCTGGAACGTTC
>JANXLS010000637.1 GCA_025355035.1 Planctomycetota bacterium
CCCAACGCTTCGTCCGGCTGCAAAGGTTTCATGAATGCCGCGTTGGGTTTTCGTGCAGGAGCCTTTTCCTTCGCCGCTGGTTTCGCTGCCTTCGCTGGTGCTTTCGCCATGCTGGAACCCTCCTAAAAAAATGGTTGAATCCGAAACTCCGGAACACCGGCTACAGGAGCCGGCTTCTGGAACCATGCTTACTATGCTCTTTTTCATAGGAGAGTCAATGATTCCAAGAGGGAAAATCGGCTATTTAGGCAATTTTGATGATAAAAATGTGAGAAAAATCGCAAGAAAGGCTCAATTTTGGCGAAATACGGTGAGCCAGCGTTATTTTGGGCTTTCGCTGCCACAATGGTAAACAGCATCGCGAGGAGGACTTTTTTGTGAAGACGCTGGAATTTTAGCGCGTCTTTTCAACGTTGTTGGGAGCGAAAAAGCGAAACGTATTTTTAGGAAAAAGGAGAAGAGTTATGACGCGCTCAAAACACATTCAGTCATTTATTGTTGCGACAGCGATCGCTTTTTGTGCGTTCACATCGTCCGGAAATTCCGTCGCTGCGGAAGAACTGAAACCGGATGCAGACGCCAAAATCAAGAAGCTTGAAGAGCACGTGAAACTGTTGGAAAAACGGATCACGGATTTGGAAGCGGATGCGGCCCGCCCACCGCGCGCAATGCAGACGCCGGGAAATCGGTTGGGATTTCGAGCGGACGATTTCAATTCGATGTTCGAACAATTGCGCAAACAAATGATGGAAAATAATGACGGTCAGTTTGAATTCAGTTTCCCGGCCGTTCCACATGTTGGGCCGAATGTGGGGCCAAACGGCAATGCGCTGCAGCGCGGTGGGAAGCCGACCTTGGGAGTCGGTGTCGATGAAGTCAGCGACGACCTGAAGAAGCGATTCAAGAACGATATTAAAGAGGGTGCGTTCGTGATGAATGTCTATCCAAATTCGCCGGCGGAGAAAGCTGGAATTGCGGTAGGCGATGCGATCACGGCGTTTGACGATAAACCCGTGACGTCGCCGAAAGTGTTGATCGACGCAGTGAAGACAACAGCGAAAGGTTCGCACGATATTTTACTTTCGCGGCATGGCGAACTCTTGAAATTCAAAGTCGAGTTGCCCGCTCCGCAAACGGCGCAGAACGATTCGATCGCAGATCCGAACGAAGACAATGTATCGCCGCAGCCGAGGCGACAACACTTTGACAATTCGAAAGCACAGAAGCCCAAAGATGACGCGTCGGATTTATACACTTTTTAACGTTGCGCATCGCGATATCTTGACATCGTTCACTGACGGATTACGATAGCGGCATGAAGAAGTTCGCGTGGGTCGTCACTGTCGCCGGATCGCTGCTGCTCGTCATGAGCCAAAGCGCTCTAGCGTGTCCTGGGTGAAGTGCTGCCATGGGGTCCCAGGCTGGGACCTCCCAGGAAGCCTTGTGGGGACGTTCATTCAGCATCAGCATCTATTTCATGCTGTTTGTAATTCACGTGCTGATCGGAACAGCGATTTATAAAGTTTATAAAATGATCAAGGCCGAAGAAAAACGCTACGCGAAGGTCAAGTAGAGCGCGATTCGTTTGAAACAACGTTCTTAAAACTTCAGGCGAATGCTTGGAGTTTTTTTATGGGCAAACTGATTGAGGGTGTCTTCCTTTACTTTTCCCGCGATTTCTTCAATCCCGCACGTTCCAGCAGCGCGATGATAGTCAGCACCATAAGCGCCTGCACAATCACCAGCATCCCGTTCGTTTCAGACAATTTCCCCAGCATCGTCGCCGAGAATCCGATCGCCAGACACGCCAGATGGATCGTCCCCACAGCCGTCTGTCGCGTCATCCCCAAATCCACCAGCCGATGCGAAAAATGCGACGTGTCGCCTTTCATCACCGGTCGCCCTTCCTGCAACCGGATCAATATGACCGACCCCGTGTCGTACAGCGGAATCGCCAGCACCAGCAGCGGCACACCGATCGCCAGATGCGACGGCCCCGAATCGCGATAATACGTCACTAGCACTGTGAAACATGCCATCAAATACCCGCACAACAATGATCCGGCATCCCCGAGAAAAATCGACGCTGGCGACCGGTTGTAATAAAAAAATCCAGCCGCCGCGCCCGACAGCGCCGTCAACGTCACCGTATCCGTCCACTGTCCACTCTCCGACGCCACAAGCGCCAGCATCGCAGCCGAAATCGCCACCGTTCCCGAACACAAACCATCCATATTATCCAGCAGATTAAAACTGTTCGTAATCAGCGTGATCCAAATCACCGTCACGCATTTCATCACCCAATTGTCGCCGATAAACGCCGTGATCCGCACCCCGCCCGCCACCGTGCATACGGCAATTGCCAATTGCAGCACCAACTTCGTCACCGCCGAAAGCCGATACGTATCGTCCACCAACCCGATCACCAAAATCGCCAGAGCTCCCAGCGCCACATAAATCAGCGTTCCATATTCCGGAGCATCCGCATCCTGCGGAAACAACGTCCACCGTTGCGCCGCATACCACGTCCCGCCCAGCGTCAAGACAAGCGCCGTCGCCACAGCGATCCCGCCGCCATAAGCAATCTCGCGCGAATGAATCTTCCGCTCCCCCGGCTTATCCACAAACCCAGCCCTCGTCGCCCATCGACGAACAAGCGGAGTCGCCATCAGCGAAAGCCCAAACGCCACAAGCGCTATCACAAAAAAATTCAGTTCCAATCGTACACTCCCCAACCTTGCTTTAACGTTGAACCCTCTTACCCTTCTACGCGCGACCCTCGTCTACTTCCTGCCCAAAAAAGAATTTTTAAAAAGTATTCCGTTCCTGCCGTTCTTTGCGCCTTTGCGATAAACACCAGGGCGCTAAGACCGCAGAGTCGATGTTCATTTTTCACAAAATGACAAATGGACAACTGATTTTCCGCCCCGTAAGATGGCCCTTCGAATTTGAGTTTCGTCCCAACATCATCGAGGATCCTCCGTTGGCAGTGCAGAACCTCAGCGACCAATTCACGCCCGAAGGCGCAGCCGTCATCGAACGCGCCAAGGAACACGCGCGCAAATACAAACATTCGCACATCTCTCCCGAACACCTGCTTCTTAGCATAGTCGAAGTCGGTGGACCCGAAGCGCTCAAGATCTTACAGCGCGGTCGAGCGACACCGGCCCAAGTGACTCTGCTCATCCAGCATCATCTGCGCGAAGGCGATAACAACATCCCCGCCGACCAATTGAATTTCAGCGAACGCGGCAAACGCGTACTCGAAGCCGCCCGGCTCGAAAGCGTCCGCGTCCAATCCCCACACATCGAACCCCGCCACATCCTCCTCGGCCTCAGCAAAGTCCACAACACCGTCGCCGCCGCCGTCCTCGGAGCCGTCGACCTCAAAGGAGATGAAGCATTTAGCTAGAATTAAATCGATGGGTTTATTGTAATTTTGTAACCGTTCAGCCCTATCAAAAGATGTCTCTCGCAAAGACGCAAAGGCGCAAAGAAAAGAAGAGTTTAAAAACCGTTTATGCTCAAGAATACATTTTAAACAGTCAAGACTTAGGACGTGTCATTTTCCCCGTCTTTTCCTTGCCGTTCTTTGCGTCTTTGCGCTTTGCGAAAGGCAAAAACGGTTACCGGAGTTCTCTCTTTGCACCTTCCCCCCGCCGAACTCGCCCGTCGCCTCAGCCGTTTCCACGACGTTCTTCTCGAACGCGAGATCCATGCCGCGTTGATCGTCGATCCCAAAAATGTCCGCTACCTCTCCGGCTTCACCGGCGAAGACAGCGCGCTTCTCGTCACCCAACACGAACGCTTTCTCCTCACCGATTTCCGTTTCATCCACGAAGCCGCCGAATCCGCCAAAGGCTGGACGGTCGTCACCGAACCGCTCGGCCTGATGGAAAAAGCCGGCGCGGTCGCCCGCAAATGCCGCGTCAAAACCCTGGCCATCGAACCCGGTGCCATGCGCCTCACCGACCTGCCGCCGCTTCGCAAAGCGGCTGGAAAGATAAAACTCAAACAAGAACATTGCATGGTCGCCGAACTCCGCCTCGCCAAAAGCGACTGGGAAGTCAACTGCATCGAAAGTGCCCTGCGCATCCAGGAAACATCCTTCAACAGAGTCTGCTCAACTCTCGCCGACGGTAGCACCGAACGCGATGTCGCCGCTGCGTTGCGCCATGATATGGTCCTCTCCGGTGCCGATGACCAAGCCTTCGACACCCTCGTTCAATTCGGTCTCAACTCCAGTATTCCCCATGGCCGCCCAACCCAACGTCTCCTTAAAAAAGCCAGCATCGTCCTCATCGATTGGGGCGCAAAATGCGCCGGTTACCACACAGACTTGACGCGCACTTTTTTTTGGGGTAAAATATCATCTCATTTGCTGAAGTTGCATTCGGTCGTGTTCGAAGCGCATCATGCGTTGATCGCGCGTATCGCGCCCGGCGTGGCACTGGCGGATGTGGATCAAGCCGCTCACGCGGTGATTGACAAGGCCGGCTTCAAAACCGGGTTTTGCCATTCGACGGGCCACGGAATCGGTCTCGACTTGCACGAGTATCCGGCCATTTCCGGGCACGCGAAGGGCGTTGTGCGCGAAGGCATGGTGCTGGCCGTCGAACCGGGCGTCTATCTTCCCGGCGTGGCAGGCATTCGCGTCGAGGATATCGTTTTGGTGACTCGGATGGGCTGCCGCGTGTTGAGCCGCTTGAAATATGGTTCGCGTTGGGACGGCAGCAACGACTAGATTTTGGGAAAGAGTGCGCGGCACGTGCGCTCAATTGGGGTTGGATCAATAGGGAGCGGATTGGCGCAAGCCGGTCCTACGACTGACGATGGATTTAGAGAAAGTCGAAAAACTGATCGGGCTGATGAAGCAATACGAACTCGGCGAGCTGCGCGTCTCCGACAAGGACTGGGAGTTCTCCGCACGCCGCGGCGACCGTCCGCAGGCTCAACAGCCCTTCATGATCGCATCGCCCATCTCGGTCCCGGCCGCTTCCGGCATCATTCAAGCCGTCGCTGAACCCGCCATTCCGGTCGCGTCGAACCTTAAGGAAGTCACCGCGCCGATCGTCGGCACGTTTTACCGTCAGCCCGCTCCGGATCAGCCCGTATTTAAAGAAGTTGGCGATCACGTTAATCCCGAAGATGTCATCTGCATCGTCGAAGCCATGAAAGTCATGAATGAAATCAAGGCCGGCGTCAGCGGTAAAATCAAAAAAATTCTCCTCGAGAATGCCTCGCCCGTCGAGTACGGCCAGGTGCTTTTCCTTGTGGAGGCTGGTTGACCTTTAAAGCCTTCTGCACAAACAGGACCGAACGATTCGTTCGGTCCAGCGCACGGCTTTTGAGATCATTTTATTATTCATGTTCAAACGCATTCTAATCGCTAACCGTGGCGAAATCGCACTGCGCATTATTCGCACCTGCAAGCGCCTCGACATCGAAACAGTCGTCGTTTATTCCACGGCGGACAAGGACGCGGTATACCTCCGCTTGGCCGACAGAGCGATCTGCATCGGCCCGCCGCCCCCCAAGGAAAGCTACCTTAAGATCAACAACATCATCGCCGCCGCCGAAATCGGCGATGTCGAAGCCATTCATCCCGGCTACGGTTTCCTCAGCGAAAATGCACACTTCGCCGACGTCTGCCGCGCCTGCAAAATCGCATTCATCGGACCGCCGACACTCGCCATCGAGCGCCTCGGCGACAAAATCAGCGCCAAGAAAATCGCCAAAGCCGCCGGCGTCCCAACCGTCCCCGGCTCCGAAGGCGAACTCGTCGACGTCGAAGCCGCGCTCAAAGTCGCTGGCCAGATCGGCTACCCCGTCCTGCTCAAAGCCGCTGCCGGCGGCGGCGGCCGTGGCATGCGCGTCAGCCACAGCGACGCCGCGCTCCGAACCAATTTCGTCCAAGCCAAAAACGAAGCCGAATCCGCGTTCGGCAACGGCACGCTGTACATGGAAAAATTCATCGAAAGCGCGCGCCACATCGAAGTCCAAATCCTCGCCGACGAACACGGCAACGTGATCCACCTCGGTGAACGTGATTGCACCATCCAGCGCCGTAACCAAAAGTTGATCGAAGAATCCCCCAGCAACGCGCCGGGATTCGACAAGCGCCTGCGCTACGACATCCAGATGGCCGCCGTCCGCCTGATGAAGGCCGCGAAATATTCCAACGCCGGCACCGTCGAATTCATCTACGACAACAAAGCGCGCAAGTTCTACTTCATGGAAGTCAACACGCGCCTCCAAGTCGAACATCCCGTCACCGAAATGGTGACCGGCCTCGACCTCGTCGAAGAACAATTGCGCGTCGCCAGCGGTGAAACCCTGCGCTGGCGTCAGAAGGACATCACCTTCACCGGCCACGCCCTCGAATGCCGCATCAACGCCGAAGACCCGCGCCGCAAGTTCGCGCCGTCGCCGGGCAAGATCGGCATGTTCTCTTCGCCAGCCGGCGAACGCATCCGCCTGGATTCGCACATCTATTCC
>JANXLS010000656.1 GCA_025355035.1 Planctomycetota bacterium
CCCGATGGTGCCGTCCCAAAGCGCGCAACGCCAGCAGTGGCAGCGGCGATGTTTGAAAAATTAGACACCACAACGTTTGAACCCCACCACGAAATTCCGGTGAGTCGCTTTTCAGCGACCGGCGACGCACGCGCGGACGAATCGCCCTGGAACGAATTTAAGCGCCAGCCGCTGTTGCCCAACAGCTTGGCGCAACTCGGTCCGGGCTTGGCGGTGGCGGAGGTGGATGGCAGCGGCCGCGAATCGCTCTTGATCACGGGCGCTGCGGGACAGGCGTCGATGTTGTATTTAAATCGTGGCGGCGGGAAGTTTGAGAAAAGCGAGCAGCCAGCGTTTGCTGCGGACAGCTCGGCTGGCAGTATGGGGGCAGTATTTTTCGACGCGCGCGGCACGGGCGTCATGGATCTCTACGTCGTCAGCGGCGGCGTCCAGTGCAACGCCGGCGATCCCGTGTTGCGCGGGCGGCTGTACTTCAACGACGGCAAGGGCAATTTTACGAAAGCGCCCGACGACGCGCTTCCCGACAACCGCGACAGCGGCAGTGTCGTCGCCGCGGCTGATTTCGACCGCGACGGGAAGATCGATCTCTTCGTTGGCGGACGGCTTGTTCCCGGCGCATGGCCAGAGACGCCGAACAGCCACCTTCTGAAAAACGTCGGCGGAAAATTCGTCGATGTCACCGACACCGTCGCGCCCGGATTGAAAACCATTGGCATGGTAACCGGTGCTGTGTGGGCGGATGTAGACGGTGACGGCTGGCTCGACTTGATGCTGACGTTGGAATGGGGCTCGCCGAAGTATTTCCACAACGAAAAAGGAAGGCTGATCGACCGCACCACGGAGGCCGGATTGTCAGGCTTGACCGGCTGGTGGAACGGCATTGCCGCCGGCGATCTGAACGGCGACGGGACGATCGATTTCGTGGTCACGAATTTTGGATTGAATCACAAATACCACGCGTCGATGCAGAAGCCGACGCAGCTCTACTATGGCGATTTCGACGGATCGGGGAAGAAGCAGATTGTCGAAGCGGAGTTTGAGGACGAGACGCTTTTCCCGGTGCGCGGCAAGAGTTGCTCCAGCCGCGCCATGCCGGTGTTGAAGGAAAAATTCAAGACCTACCGCGATTGGGCGTTGGCACCGTTGGATGCGATTTACGACAAACCCAAACTGGATACTTCGCTCCATTTGCAAGCGACGACGCTCGAGTCCGGTGTGCTGCTCAACGACGGCCACGGGAAATTCAGCTTCAAACCGCTGCCGCGCATGGCTCAGATGTTCCCCGCTTATGGCTGCGTGATTGCAGATGTCGACGGCGACGGGATTCCTGATGTGTACCTCGTCGGCAATTTCTTCGGTCCGCAAGTCGAAACGGGACGAATGGACGGAGGCCTTTCGCTGCTGTTGCGCGGCAACGGTGACGGCTCGTTCCGGGAAGTGTGGCCCCGCGAAAGCGGCTTTGTCGTTCCCGGCGATGCGAAGAGCCTGGCGCTGCTGGATCTGAACGGCGACGGCTGGCCGGACTTCATCATCGGCAAGAACGACGAGCGGATCGCGATGTACCAAAACGCGGGTTCGAAAACGCGGCGCATGTTCACCGTGCGGCTCAAAGGCCCTTCCGGCAATCCAACGGCCGTCGGCTCACGCGTTACGCTGACGCTGGACGACGGCTCATCGCGCATGGCGGAGGTCTGCGCGGGATCTGGTTATTTGTCGCAATCGACGAACGTGTTGTTTTTTGGTTTGGGCGAGAAACGCACCGTAAAGAGTGTCGCTGTACGGTGGCCGGATGGTTCGACCCAGACCACCACGCCGAGTGCGGCGCAGTCCGCTGCCGTGGAATTAAAAATTGATTTTCAAAAATAGAAAAGCGAGTAGGGTTATGTCTCGAAACGTGATGCGTTCGCTTACCGTCATTCTCTGCACCTTTCAGGCGTGGGCAACGCTCTCCGCCGTTTCCGCCGAGCGCGATCCCGCGCGGTCTCACGCCTATCAATGGCTGGATGTCATACTCGAAATCAGCGCGCGGGATGTGGATCGCGTCGGGGCTCGGCCGACGATTCTTTCGCGGCAGATGGCGATTGCGACCACGGCGATGTTCGATGCCTGGGCGGCTTATGACGATACGGCAGTGGGTACGTGTCTCGGAGCGAAAATTCGCCGACCCGCAGCGGAGCGAACTCTGGAGAATAAAAAGAAGGCGATCAGCCACGCGGTGTACCGAGCGCTCCTCGATCAATTCCCGGCGGACGCGGATTTCTGCGCACAGCAGATGCGCGCGTTTGGGTGCGATCCGGAAGACGCGTCGCTGGATTCCGACACGCCCCAGGGAATCGGCAATCAAGCTGCGGCCGCGATCATCGGGTTCCGGCATCACGATGGCGCCAACCAATTGGGCGATGAGATCGGTTGCAACGGCAAGCCGTATTCAGATTACACATTTTATCGCTCCGTCAATCCTCCGGACAAAATCCTCGATCCGGACCGCTGGCAGCCCATTACATTTGAGGACGGCAAAGGCGCCAAAGTAACGCCGAATTTTCTGACGCCCCATTGGTACCGGGTTAAGCCCTTTGGCCTGGCCAGTTCCAACCAATTCCGCCCGGGTCCGCCGCCGCAGGCCTCATCGGAGCAATGCAGGAAGGAGGCGCAGGAGTGTTTGACGGTCAACGCCGCGCTCAGCGAATCGGACAAGGCGCTCGTGGAATTCATGCGCGACGGGCCACGGTCCACGGGGCAGTCGGGGCATTGGCTGAAATTCGCGCAGGCCGTTTCCGTGCGTGATAAAAATGATTTGGACCGCGATGTCAAACTGTTCTTCTCGATCGGAAACACGGCCTTCGACGCGTTCATCGCGTGTTGGGAAACGAAGCGCACCTACGACTCGTCGCGGCCGTGGACTCTGATTCACCATTATTTCGCGGGGCAGGCCATCCAATGCTGGGGCGGCCCCGGCAAAGGCACTGTGACGATGAAGGGCGAGGAGTGGATTCCCTATTCACCCAGGACGTTCATCACCCCGCCTTTTCCCGGCTATGTCTCGGGGCACAGCACCGTCAGCGCCGCGTGCGCCCGCATGCTGGAACTGTTCACAGGCAGCGACAGCTTCGGTGAATTGGAGATTCGCCCCTGCTGCATTCTGACGGAGCCGAAAGTAAAGGGAACCCTGATCACGCTGAAAATGCCGACCTTCACCGCCACCGCGGAAATGGCCGGCCAGTCGCGCGTGCTGGGCGGGTATCACGTTCAAGCCGACAACGTCGAGGGACTGAAACTCGGGCGAAAGGTCGCGGATTGGGATTGGACGAAAATACGCGAGCATTTTTAAAAACGGTCCCGGATTCAAGAATCACTAATCGCGCGGAGTCACAATGCGAGTTAGTTGCGGTCCACAATTGAGCGTCGGTTCAATTGGCCGTTTCACGTGCCAATCACGAGCGTGGGGACGTTGACGGGATGCGTGATGGTTGACCCGTTTAAATCGCTCGATTTTGGTTCCCGGCGCATCGCGTTCATTGCGACGGCATCCGCGCAGCCGATAGCGGAAGTCATGGCGCTGGCCGATTCAATTTTGTTTCAATAATGCCTCTATTTCGAATGTATTCATCGCACCGATGCAACTGACATGGCGCATGGCTCGCATGCTACTGGCCACGGTCCTGATTCAAGCGTCCGCAATTCAGAAATTTTGTGCGCGAACATGGAAATCAGGTAATCTCTCGGTTCTATTTTTGTCAAAAGAGTAGACTCGAAGCAGGCGGATGAGTCTGAACGGATGCTCCGCTTTGTATTGAAAAACTCGCACCGGGAAAACATGTCATGTCTGCCATTCAACGCGCTCTGATTTCTGTCTCCGATAAAGCGGGGCTTACTGATTTTGCTTTCGGGCTCGCCGCAATGGGCGTGGAACTCATTAGCACGGGCGGGACGGCGAAGCATCTGCGCGACGCGGGGCTGACGGTGCTGGACATCAGCGCGTACACTGGCTTTCCCGAAATTTTGGACGGGCGCGTGAAGACGCTGCATCCGAAGGTTCACGGCGGGTTGCTGTATCGACGCGACGTGACGGACCATGTGAAGCAGGCGAACGAGTTTTTCATCTCGCCGATCGATCTAGTCTGCGTGAATCTCTATCCGTTTGAAGCGACGATCCGCAAGCCGGGGATCGGCCTTGAAGAGGCAATTGAACAGATCGACATCGGCGGGCCGAGCATGATTCGCAGCGCGGCGAAGAATTGGGAATCGGTGACGGTGGTCGTCGATCCGCACGATTACGAAGAGATTCTCGACGAGATTAAAAAGAACGGGAACAATACGCTGAAGGAAACGCGCAAGCGATTAGCCGCGAAAGTCTTCGCGGTGACCAGCCGCTACGACGGTACGATCTGTGCTTATCTGGAAACGCTGGGCGAAGACATTGTCGCGCCGACATTTACCCTGCACGGCGTCATAAAGGAGACGCTGCGATACGGCGAAAATCCCCATCAAAAGACGGCAGCGCTATACGCATTGCCGGGCTACAACCATCCGTGCGTCGCGCAGGGGCGGCAGATCTGGGGCAAGGAGATTGGTTTCAACAATCTGTTGGACATGAACACGGCGTTCGAGATCGCGCGCGAATTCACGCGGCCGGCGGCGTGCGTTGTGAAGCACAACAACCCGTGCGGAGCGGCTTGTGCCGACACGCTGCTCGACGCGTGGAAACGGGCGTTCGAAGCGGACCCGCTGTCGGCGTTCGGCGGCGTGTTGAGCTTCAATCGGCAGGTCGAATCGGACGTGGCGGAGGAGATTGTCAGCGCGAAGAATTTCAAAGCCGACGCGATTGTCGCGCCGTCGTTCTCGGATAACGCGAAGCAGATTTTGACGACGCGCAAGAAGTGGGGCACAAACCTGATTCTGCTCGAAGCCGGTGAGACCGAGACGGAAGGCGACATCGCCAAGCCGCGCGCATTTTCTGACGGCATTCAGTTCCGCGATGTTCGAACCATCCCGGGCGGGATTCTGGTGCAGTCGCCGGATAACGTGTCGTTCGAAGACGAATTCAAGGCGATGACGCTGGCGACGAAACGTTCGCCGACGGAAGCGGAACTGGCGGCGTTGAAATTCGCGTGGGTGATCTGCAAGCACGTGAAGAGCAACGCGATCGTCGTGGCGAAGGACGAAGCGGTGGTCGGTGTCGGTGCCGGACAGATGTCGCGCGTGGATTCGGTGCATATTGCTCTGTCCAAAGCGGGCGACAAGGCCCCGGGCGCGGTGTTGGCCAGCGACGCGTTCTTCCCCTTTCCGGACGGACCGGAAGCCGCGGCGAAAGCGGGCGTCACGGCAATCATTCAGCCGGGCGGAAGCGTGAAGGATGCGGAAGTCATTGCGTTGGCCGACCAGTACAATATGGCGATGGTGTTTACCGGCGTGCGGCATTTCCGGCACTAGGCTTGACTAAAGATAAGGTAGGAGGAGAGGGGGTTCAGCATTGCAAGCCCGATGATGCACCCATTGGGCTTATCATCGCCACCTTTTCCGTTTGACACCGCGGCACTTCCCGTTTCTTATAGGCGCTGCTTAAAAAACGAGCTTGGCACGACGAGAGGCATTGATGCGCAAATTCCGTCCTGCAGTCGCTTTTGTGTGGATGTTGGGTTCGGCTCTGCTTTTCGTTGCGTCGCTCTGTGGCGCGGGTGAGGCGGATGCGGACAAGAAGCCGAAAGAAAAACCGTTCAAATACGACGCGTGGTGCGCGTTCAGCGATCTCATGGTGGATCGTCCGTACGTTTCTCCCTACGCTCCGATCGATGAAAACACCGAGCACGTTCGCCCCGGCACGTCGAGCCTTGGCGGGTTTGGGCGGCGCGGACAATGGGCGCATGTCGTCGTTGATCTGAAAAACACCACCGATCCCAAAGACAAGATTCTCTACGAAGGCTCGTCGACGATTCACCTCAATCACGTCAAGCCCGATGATACCTCCGCGAATACGTTTTTGACGAGTTACCGCCAGTCGTTTCAAGTCGCCCCGCAGGCGGAGAAGCCCTACCACTTCTCGATCTTCTGTCCCGAAAACGGATGGAACGCGGTGTTGAATGTCGATATCGCGACGGCTGGTGGGCGGCTCTACAGCCGCGATTTTCGATTGTACGATCTCGACCAAAAAGGCGAGCAGTTGATCGTCGTCGTGTCCGATCAGCCGGGCGCGTTCAAGTTCCTCGGCCCGCGCATGAAGAATCGCGATGAGACCGACGCGATGATCGACAACGGCATCAAGGAGGAAACGGGCCGCCAGATTGCATCGGTCACGCCGTCTGAACTGCCGTCGCGCTGGCACGATTTGTCACTTGCCAGCCTGATCATCATCGACGGGCCGCCCGTCGGCGGGTTGAGCCCCTCTCAGTGGGATGCGATCAAATCCTATACGCAAGCCGGCGGCAAAGTGCTGATCATGGCGGGCAAAGATCCCAGCCGGTTGAAGGGCGCGGTCGAGGATCTCGCCGGGATCGTCGTGCGCGGCTCGACGGAATTACCGATCCTCGACCAATTCGAAACCAAGTTCCCGGCATCCGCGTCGGAGAAGTCGACAGACGCTCGCGTCCCGATCATCGAAGTGACTGCGGCGGGAGCCGGCATTGTGCGGCGCAACACGGCGACGCAGATCGTGGAATATTGCGCAAAGAGCTACGGCACCGGCATGGTCGCGTTCATCCCGTTTTCGTTGAACGACCGCATGTTTGAAGGCTGGCCCGAACGCTTCACGATCCCTGTCAATCTGATTCGCGCGGAGAAAAATCTGTTCTCGGTCAATCCCGACGAAAGCGACGGCACGGACGACGTTCAGCCGAACAATGCCCAATATCCGTACTATCGTTACAACCAGCAGCGGCAAGCGAAGCAGCTCGGGATCGCAACACTGCGCAACGTGCTCGACACGTCGTTCACAGCGGATACGCCGGTCGAAATCCAGGCACCGCGAACGGTGCTGTGGTTCATGATTGTTTATCTGCTCTGCGCAGTGCCGTTGAATTACGTCCTCTTTTTTGTTCTGCGCAAACGCGAAGCGGCGTGGCTGATGGTGCCGGTGTGGGCGCTGACGTTCACGATCGCGGCGTATTACATTGGCTACAGCGGCAAGACCGGTGCGGTGACGGTCAACGAAGTTTCTGTGATTGAAGCGGGTGCAGGTCAAAACACTGGCATCGGGCGCACCTTCATGGGTGTTTATGCGCCGCGCCGAGCGGATTACCAGATTGAGTTCCCGCCGCTGGCCTTCAGCAAGGAGGACGTGTACGACACGCAGGCGGCACCGGCACCGTTGGTCAACACCGTCACGATGGCGACGCGCGATTATTTCGACTACCCGCAGATGGACATTCGCGAAGCGGGCGACGGCATGAAGATCGAAAGCATTCTGATTCAGAACCGATCGACACGCCGGTTTGAAATCCAGCATCGCGCATGGTTAGGCGGCGGATTGGATCTGAAATTTGCCAACACAAATAACGAGCGCGACGAACATCCGAGCATCCTCGTTCACAACAATGTCACGCGCCTGGCTCAACGCGTGAAATTAATCGACAATCCGAATTTCGACAAAGTCGTCTTCAGCAATGCGGCCAGCCATGCGGCTGACGATGCAAAGTCCAAGCGGAAATGGATTGAAGAGGGCGCGGTCATTTACAGGGACGACGATCATGTGGTCGTAACGCTCGAGCGTGGGCATGTGGATATCGCGCGCTCCAACATCGCGTCGATACAAACGGCTCAAGTGGGGCGCGTGATGCGCAACGCTGTGTTCATCAAAAATGGTCACTACATCGAATTTGAAGGTGAGAACAGCAAGCGCGATTTGGACCCGGGACAGACGTGGGATTCGCGGCAATCGAACAGTGGCTGGAAGCCGGTGGACGATCAGTTCCTCGAACGGTACGCGGTGCGATTCAGAGAAATGGGACAAGACGGCAAGCACACCGCCGATCGCGCGTCGGCTGTCGCGCATTATCTCAAAGATCACATGAAGCAATACGTCGCCGGTGTGTTCCTTGCTTGGACCGACGGCGCGTCGTTGCCCGTGAACATTGGCGTGACGGGCGCCCAAGTTGAGGAGCCGTATCTTGACGGAATTACGCTGCTGGTCGTCCCGGCCGTCGCCAGCAACCGTGGGCGGGTCGCCTACAAAATGGACGAACCGCGCGCGCAATTCGCCACCGCGTTTTCGCCGGAAGTGCGGACGTCAGGCGAATGGAAAAATTGCGCGAAAGAAAGTATTCCGATCAAAACGCCCTTGGCGTCCGGCCGGAAGTGCGTCTATCTGCGCCTGAAATTCGATCGCGAATACGGTCAGTACGTCTACAAAAACAAGGCCGCACAACTGACGTTCAACATCAGGAACAAGAGTGCCACCAACACGACACCGTACAACGGCGAGGTGAATCTCCTCGTGCGAATGGACAACGCGGTCGGTCCGATAGATCGATTTAAATTGCTGGGTACACCGACTGCGATCGCGGGGCTTGCGCCGGGATCAACCTATCAAATAAAGACCGGCAAGATTCAATTCACGAGCTCGGAACTGTTCACGGGTTCGTCGGTTATTTTGAAGGTCGAACCGGAAGCGGATCAGGGCAGCGTCGTTCCGGATAATTTGGTGATTGAGAATGTTCAATTAAATTTGGTGGATCGGTAAACACAAGGGATTCGCATGATTGAAATTCGTGGATTCGTCAAACGCTACGACCAGTTTGTGGCCGTCGATCATCTCGATTTAAAGATTGAGAAAGGGGACGTCTTCGGCTTCATTGGGCCCAACGGGGCGGGGAAAACGACGACCATCCGGTTCCTCACGACGCTGCTGAAACCCACCAGCGGCAGCGCGACGATCAACGGCTACGAAGTCACGCGTCAAGTCGACGACGTGAAGCGCTCGATCGGCTTCATGCCCGACACGTTTGGCGTGTACGACGGAATGAAAGTCTGGGAGTTCCTCGACTTCTTTGCAACCGCGTACGGCCTGTTGCGCAGCAAGCGGCGGGCATTGATCGAAGACGTGCTGAACCTCGTCGATCTCACGAGCAAACGCGACGCACTGGTCAACGGCCTGTCGCGCGGGATGCAGCAGCGCCTGTGCCTGGCAAAGACGTTGGTCCACGATCCGCCAGTGCTGATCCTCGACGAACCCGCGTCGGGACTTGATCCGCGCGCGCGCGTTGAAATGAAGGCGTTGCTCAAGGAATTGCAGAAGATGGGCAAGACGATTCTGGTGAGTTCGCACATCCTTCCGGAACTCGCCGACTTCTGCAACAAGATCGGAATCATCGAGCGCGGCAAACTGCTGGCGTCAGGACCGGTGCAGGACGTCATCCGCTCGATCCGCATGAACCGCATCATTGAAGTGGTGCTATCGCGGCCATCGGAAATCTGCGAAGTCACGCTGGCGCATCACGAGCACGTGCGCAATTTGACGGCGGCGGAGAACCGCTACAAATTCGAATTCGCCGGGAACAATGAGGACGTGATCGCTCTGCATAAAGAATTGATGAATCAGGACGTGCCGCTGGTCTGGTTCAACGAAATCCAGGCTGATTTGGAAGAAGCGTTCATGAAGATCACGAAGGGGTTGGTGGCGTAGTCGCAAAAAAGGATCGCGAAATCAACGGGAGGATGCGACTCAAATCCTTTCGTTGATTTCGAGGTCAATGGGTAGTCATCGTCTTGTCACTTACGGAAACGCATTGAATGTCCAACGCATCGGCTCCCGCCAACGCCCAGGCTCAACAACCTCCGCGCGAGAAGGAGAGCCTTCGTTCTCCGCGTGAGGACTTGTCGATCACCGACCGCATCTTTTTGGCGATCGAAAACCCGGTGCTGCGCCGCGAATTGCTGACGGCGCTGCGCTCGCACAAATCGTTCGTCCTGCAATTCCTCTATCTCGCGATTCTCGGCGCGATCGTTTATCTCGCGTGGCCGGAAGGGTTGATCGCGACAAAATCCGAACTGGCACGCAAACTCTTCAAGATCTTTGGCGAAAGCCAGCTCGTCCTGCTCTCGATCATGTCGCCGGCCTTCTCCGCCAGCGCGATGACGATTGAAAAAGAACGCCGCTGCATGGACCTTTTGCTCACCTCGCCGATTCGTCCCGGCACGATTTTGATGGGCAAATACATGTCCTCGGTTGTGTATCTGTTTCTGTTGATTCTCGCATCGGCTCCGGTCATTTCGGTTGTGTGCTGGATGGGCGGAACAGGCCCGACTGAAATCGCCGGACTGTATGTCTTGTTGATGGCGGTCGCCGCGACGTTCGGGATGATCGGCTTGACCTGCTCGGTCTTCTTCCACCGCAGTCAAACCAGCCTGTCGATCACCTACATGATCGTTCTGCCGCTCGCGCTGATTCTGTTCATTCTGGCAAACGCATTCGACGGATTCTTCCTGTTGGAATGGGCGGTGTGGCCGGCGGGTGCGATGATCGCGCTGACGATCGTGCTGTACAATTATTGCCTCGTCCGTTTGCGCCAACCGTTCGATCCCGTGTTCAAAGCGGCTGAAGAGGAAGACGTTTCCACGCAGACGGGCCTCGTGTTGGTTCGGGATCGTTTCCCGGATAATCTCCTCGCCCCTGCGAACGCGAACGAACTGCTGCCCGATGGCGTCAATCCGATGTACCAGAAGGAAATTCGCAGCGAAATCTTCGGCCGCGGAACGCTCTTCTTGCGATTGATCATTCAAATCAGCATGTTTATGTCGGTCGTCTTTTTGACCGCGTTGTTCCTCGGAATGGAATACATCTTCGTCGATTTCCTGGTCATCTTCACGATGCTGATCGCGCCCGCGTTTGCATGCAACACCTTCACGCAGGAACGTGAGCGCGGGACGCTGGATTTGTTGCTGACGACATTGATTCGCCCGGGGCAAATTGTCTTTGGAAAGTTCCTGTCCTGTATTCGTCTTTCGCTCTTCTTGACCGGGCTGGTGGGCGTGACGTTGTGCTTCTATCTGTTCATCAACGCGGGCAATCAGACCTTCCTCGACCGCGGATTGTATCTATTCATTTACTTCGCGATTCTGTTCATGACGATCGTTTTTGAAACGTCGCTGGCGATGTTCTTTTCGTTGATTTTGCAGAGCACGATTCGCAGCATGATCACGACGTATTCGGTAGTGCTGGTGCTCTTCGCCGCGCCCGTGGCCGCGCGACAATTGTTGATGGCGTTTACGCAGATGAAGCAATCGGAATTTTTATACGCGCTGATGACGAGTCCATTTCAGGCGGTCCATTCCGTGGTGCCGAAGGAAGCGAATTCTGCCGACAACTCCATGGTCTGGCCGCTGTATCTGGGTTTTTGTCTGCTGTCGAGCGTGCTGGCGATGGCCTATGTGTTCGCGCGTTTTGAAAGCGCCAGTTTAAAAGCGTCCAACACGAAGTAATTTGTTTCGGTGCTGCTTACGCATCAAAAGGACTGCGATTCCGTTTCATGAACGTTGAAGGCAAAACGAAATCTTTGGCGGCCGGACACGTTGGCGCTCCGACGGGGGAAAAACCCGCGACGGTGACGTTGCTCCGTATGCTGGTTGTCGACTGCGATGCCATGTCGCGACGCGGGTTTGTTGCCAGCCTGAAAGAGTGGGGCGTCTCAGACGTTCGTGTCGCAAAAGACGCGATTGAAGCGCTGAAACTCTGGCGCACGACCGGGCCGTTCGAACTCGTTCTGTGTGACGCGATGTTTCCGAGCACACGCGGAATGGAACTCATCGCGACGCTGCGTACGGAAGGGGAACGGGCGCCGATTCTCGTGGTCTCATCCCAGCGAACGCTGGATACTCTGGCCCAGGCGCTTGAAGTCGGTGTCGACGATTATCTGCAAAAGCCAGTCCATCCCGACGATCTGCGCAACGCGATTTCGCTGCTGTTGTCGCGCTCGATCGAACGCGAGCGATCCGGCGGACACTCTGAAAAAGCGCCGCTTTTCGGCGCGACTGCGCGCGTTGAAGCGCTCGGCACCGAACGGACACTGGCTCTCACCGCCATGACGCATTCGTTGCAGTTGGAAAGTTTTCAAGGCGTTTGCGAACGATTCGCCGCGATTCACCTTTCGAGCGTTGAACGGCTGCATCTCCATCTGGCGCTCGAAGAGATTCTGCAAAATGCGCGCGAGTGGGGCAACCGTTTCGATCCGGCAAAACGGATTCGCTTCACGTTCACGCCGCTCAAAGACCGCGTCTGTTTCAGCATTGAGGACGAAGGCGCTGGATTCGACCCCGCCTCAATTCCCGATCCGAGCATTAACCCGAAAGAGCATATCCTCCGCCGCATGGCGTCCGGAAAGCGCATCGGCGGATGGGGGCTGTTCATCGCCCGCAAGCGAATGGACGACGTTTCTTTCAGTGAAAAAGGCAATCGGGTGCACATTACCAAACTTTTTAAGCAGGCATGTTTCCCGGCAACAGAAGCGTAAGGATACAGACAATCACACTCTGAGATCGATGGTCCATCTAGAACGGACTCCGATAAAATGCGCGTGATTACAAAAGGACTATTTATGGACGAAGTCGTGGCGGTGGATCTGGGTGGGACGAACATTCGAGCGGCGCGGGTCAACACAAAAGGCGAGATCCTCGCGCGCGGAAAAGTTCCGACGCTGGCGTCCGAAGGCATGAACGCTGTAATGGGGCGCATCGCGGATTTGGTGGCGAGCGTCACATCGCCGGACGTTAAAGCCGTCGGTCTCGGCACACCCGGTGTGCCCGATCCGATCTCTGGGCGGCTGCGGCTACCCGCGGTGAATATTGCGGCGAGCACCGATTATCCGCTCGGCGGCGAACTGGCCGCGCGCACCGGATTGCTTGCCGTCTGCGACAACGACGGCAATCTCGCCGCTTTGGGCGAAAGCTGGCTGGGCTCCGGACGCGGCGAGCCGGTCGTGCTGATCTTCGCACTCGGCACGGGAATCGGAGGAGGACTGGTCATCGATGGAAAATTGTATCACGGGCACCACAATCTCGGAACCGAATTCGGGCACATATCGATCGACAGCGAAGGCCGCCAATGCGGATGCGGCGGGCGAGGGTGTGTTGAGCGTTACGCATCGGCGTCTGCGCTCGGACGCGACGCGCGCGAATTTCTCGCGAGCGCCGCGCCGGCTGCAAAGGAGTCAAGCCTGTGGATAAAATGCGGGGGGCGCGACGGTCTTGAAAAAGTTGATGCGCAGATGGTCTGCGATGCGGCGCGCGAAGGCGATTCGGTCGCGCTCTTTTTGCTGGATCGGTGTTGTCGCTGGTTGGCCACGGGAATCGGTTCGCTGGTCAACGCGTTGAATCCAAGCTGCGTGATCCTTGGCGGGGGCATGTCGCTGGCGAGCGATTTGATCATCCCGCGCGTTGAGCAGGAATTGAACCTGGGCCGCAGCTTCGGGCCGATCTGGCAGGATACGAAGTTGCGCGCCGGGTTGCTCGGCGACGACGCCGGTCTGCTCGGTGCAGCGAAGCTTGCGTTCCAAAAGTGCGGCGTAAAATAGAGTTGTCCTTTCTGAACCCTACAGAAGTGTGTTTTCATCATGGCCTACCCGATCTCCGTCATTCAGCTCGACATCGACTATGCGCAGCCGGTGATCAACCGCGAGGCCGCGCTTTCGTTGACGGCTCAAGCCATTGCGCGCGGGGCAAAGTTGGTCGTTCTTCCCGAAGCGTGTGTGACAGATTACTTTTGCGGCGCCGAAGCGCTCGCCGAGAAAATTCCCGGACCGTTGACCGATTCGTTCTCGAAGATTGCGGGCGCTGCGACGATCGCGTTGCCATTGCTTGAAAAATTGGACGATGGACGCTGTTTCAGTTCGTGCGCCCTGATTCAGGCAAACGGAGTCTGCGGCGTCGCGCGCAAAACTCATCTGTACCACGATCCGTCGGGGCTCGATTTGTTTAAAGACACCGAAATGATCAATGCGGGGAATGAGCTGTCTGTGTTTGACGTGGGCGAGATACGGGTCGGCATTGCGCTCGGATTCGACGCGGATTTCCCGGAAGTGTTTCGAACACTGGTGCTCAAAGGCGCCGACGCGGTTCTCGTGGCGCTCAATTGCATTGAGCCGGACATTGAGTTTTTGCGCGCGATGGCCCGGCGCAATCGTGTCGCAATTGCCCTCGCGAATCGAATTGGTTTCAAGCGGATTTATCCGGCCGCGCCGGAATTCAGCGCGACAGTATCTCCGATTCTGCAGGACAAACGCGGCGAGTTTCTCGTTCGTTGCAAAGGCGGCAGCGCGTTGATCGGACCGGACGGATCGCTCGGCGCGCTGGCCGACATTCAAACGCGAGACGAAGATGTCGCAGCCGCGGCTATTCCGGATCGCGTTAAAATTCCACGCGGGCATTTTCAGGAGGAGGATATTCTGACGATGTCGTTCGTTGTTGACGAACACCGCATCCAACGGCTGACGCACCCCTTCGTCACTGCGCGGCGCATGGATTTGTATTTGGACGAAAAAAGGTAATCGATCATGCCGCTTCCCACAGTCATTATTGGAGTCGATCACGTTGCCATCACGATCAGCGATGCGGCACGGTCGATGGAATTTTACGGAACGTTTTTGGGACTCGACGAAGTTCCGCGCCCGGTCAGTTTCAATTTTCCCGGTGCCTGGTACCGGGCCGGGAACATGTTGATTCACCTGGTTGGCAAGGCAGCGGCCGACCCGATTTCGAATCGGCACTTTTGCTTGAGGGTGTCGGATCTCAAATCGTCAATGGCGTATTGCGCGGCGGCCGGTTTGGAAATGACAAAAGAGAGTCACACGATTCCCGGGATCGCGCGCTTCTTCATTCGCGATCCGGACGGAAATCGGATTGAGTTTCAAGGTCCGTCCGAGGTGTAAGTATTTTAAAGTTTTTTTCGATTGATTTCGGACAATAGGATTTAGAATGATTCGTGTGGATTAATTGACTGATCATTTACTGATTGTTAACGAAGGGTTGAGCGATGTCGAAGATGATTATTCGTCCATTGGTTGTGTTAGCGATGACGCTTTCCTGCGCAGCATGGGCTGCGGGGAAGGCCGCAGACCCCGCAGCGGGAACGGGAGAAGCGGTGAAAGCGTGGGCACCGCGCGCATATGAAACCCTCACTGGCGGATTCCAACCGCTGGCGATTTATATTTACGACCACGAGCTCAAGAAGAACACGAGCGCCACGCAGATCGAAGGCAAAGACGGACTCAACAACGCCGATCTGAAAGATAAACTGACCAAATTCGCCAAAATTAAAATAAAGAGCGACGCGACCGATGCGAAAGGCTGGCCGGCCGATACGCTGAAACAGGGCGAGAAAGGTGCGATGCTGATCCTGCGTAGCGCCGACGGCAAGGTCCAGTTTATTTTCACCAAGACAGAACACAAACTTCCGGACATGATCGCTGCCGCCAAAGCCGTTCAGGATCACGAAGATAAGATCAAGGCGCAGGCTGAAATGGAAGGCAAGAAGGCTCAGGCGCTCGCTGCCGCACACGAAAAGCCGAAGGAGAAAGAACCCGATCTGACGATTAAGGTCGAGGAAAAGAAGCCCGAGCCCAAGAAGGGCAGTAAGGCTGCTGCGGACGCGAAAAAGACCGGCGACAAAGTCGCTGGTGCCAATGCAGGCGAGATGCCTGGCGATGCGAAAAAGATGGATGGTAAGAAAGCGCCTCTGGACGAATAGTCACTCCGGATCGATTAGAAAAAGGTGAGCCAGCGACACGGCGCAGAGTGAATTTCACTACACTCGACTGCCCTGTTTCTCGCTCACCTTTTTTGTTTTCAGCGCCAACGGTTTCTGATTCGCCTCCCGATCGGCGTGCATGTTTTGCCGTTTACAAGTCATCGCGGGAAGTTATTCTCCATTATCCAATTTTGCACGCAAAGGAAATCCATGAGCGTCATGACTGAGTCTCCACCACAAACCGGATTCAACCTGCCGTGGAGTGTCGCTTTATTGCTCACGGCAGTGGGGGCTGTCGTTCTTGTTGCCGCCATTGCCACGACGGGCAAACACAGCGACCCCGACGCAAATCGCTATGAAAAAGAAGCGACGAAACTGCAGAATCAAATGGCCGAGGCCGAGAAGGCGTTGGCGACTGAGCGCGAAAAAGGCAAAGCACCCGCCGCTGAATTGATAGTGCTCGAAGAGAGAAACAAAACCGACGCGGGACGCTTGGCCATGCGTGAAGTGACCCTCAAGGAGCTCGAAGAAAAGAACCGGCAGAAGATCGCGCAGGTTCAGCAGCAAATAGAAGAGACCAAACGCCAGCTGGAGAGTGAAAAAAAGCAGGTCTCGGCTCAGGCATCGCCGGAAGATCAGGAACGTGCGAAATTCACTGCCGCGATGGGCGAAACGCAAAACGCCATTGTTACCATTGTTTCCCAGGGCGTCGTCGGCACCGGATTTTTCATTTCCGGATTCAAGCAGCCGACGATCATCACGACCGCGGAAGTCGGCACTGCCGATCAGGACCTCAATATTAAACTCCGCAACGCTGAAAATGCCGGCGACAACGAACCCTTCGATGGCACCGCTCGCCGTATCTATGCCGACAAGGAAACCGGCCTCGTTTTTCTCAGCTACACGCCGAAGGAGCAGGGGAAAGTCGCGACGTTGAGCCGCAAAACAATTCGCGAGGCGCAGCGCGGCGAAAAAGTCGTGGTGATCGCCACACTCGTCCACGGCGGTGAACACTTCGGCGAATTCAGCGCCAGCAGCGGAACGGTCAGCAACGCAGACGTTGCGAAGGGCGATAAGAAGTTCCTTCAATTGGCTGTGCCGACCAACACCGGCTCGTTCGGTTCACCTGTTTTGGGCCTGGATGCAAAATTGCTGGGCGTCGTGGTCGGTCGCGTCGAAGGCATGGAAAAATCCGTCTTCGCAATTCCGGCCACCGAAATTCCAAAAGCAATCACCCGGCTGATCGAAGCCCTGTCGAAGCAGTAGTACGATGGTTTAATGTCATCCGTTCAAACGCAGTCGACCAAACTTTGAACTTTGAACCTTG
>JANXLS010000665.1 GCA_025355035.1 Planctomycetota bacterium
AAGCGCGCGACTTCCGGCTGGAGCAACGACGCGATCAGCGTGTTCTCCCAGTTGCGCCGGTAATCGCTCCACGAGCGCTTTAAATTGTCTTCGATCGGATCGTTCAAATACCAAACACGCTTGCCGGACGCGCGGACGAGATTCTGCATTGCGGAATATTCCAGAAACGCCGTCTCAAACGTGCGCTCCTTTTTCTCGCCCTCATAGACGTTGGGCGTGCGCGCCGTGCCGGTCCAGACCTGCGCGATGAAGCCGTCGCAGCCGACGTTCAGTAACGATGATTCGGGACTGACGATGTTCCACTGCGCGTAATTCAGCAGCGAATGCGACGGCACGTAGCACCGGACAGCGCGACCCGTTTTCGCGTTGTAATCGTGAACGTATTGAAAGACCTGGGCGAGCGTCCGCTGAAACAGGAAATATTTGAGCTTCGACGCCCGGTACTGAGCGTCATTCGAGGAATGCGGCGGCTGCCAGTCCTCGTGATAGTATGCCTTCCATTCGCGCTTGAAACACTCGGAGTAGCCCGCGTGCGCCCAAAACTCCGGCTCTTCAAGATGAATCGCTTCCGCGCCCGCGTCCAGCGCGCGTTGCACACCCGCGCACAAAAACCGCCCGTAACTTTCGTTGGGACAAATGTAGTAAACGCCGCCGCCAATCCCGTGCATCAGCCGCTGGCCGTCGCGTCCTGTCTGGCCTTGGTCGTCGTGCACGGTTCCATCAAAGCGGCCTTCCAAATAGTCCTGATAATGTCCCCATGACACGCCGGTCATCACATGAATCCGATAGCCATGCGCGCGCCAAGATTCAATTCGCGAGGGAAGGTTTTTGTCGATGCCATAGACGATCGCGACGTCAGCACCGAGATTCAGCCGATCGGACCATGACGCGTTGGTCTGAAACGAAAGGCGCTCGTCAGATGCGCTATCTTCGGCGGCGAAGCAGTGCATCGACAAAAGCGCGATGAAAGCGAAGAGTCGAAACGTGTTTTGCATAGAGGGTAATTTTCCGATGGCTGAACCGTGAAGAATGCTCCTCACTCAAGGAACCGGCACTGATCCATCACATGGCATGTCACCCGCTGCCGCCCGGCAATGCCGGATCAGAACGCCCGTGGCAGACTTTTCGACGCGGATGCGGCTGTCAGGATGCTCCGCCGTACAGCCTTCAACGATAACTTCGCGCAATGCGCCTTTGATCGAGATTCCACCGCTGTTGTCGGCTGTAATCCTGGCGCGGCGATGGATCACGTTCTGCGTAACTTGTCCAACGAATGAATCGGCCGGGCGCACGCTCCCGCCGACAAGTATCGAACCCAGACCTTCGCTCAATTCGTTGTCGAAGCATTGGACGTTGAAGTTGGGGCAGAGCCAGTCTGGCGAGGCCATTCCGTAGTTGAGCAGTTCGGCGCAGCGGACGAGTTTGTTGTCGGCGTAGATCACGTCCAGCGCCGTGCCGAATCCGGCGTTGATCCAGTTGGCGTCTTCGAAGCGGTTCCCAATGATCAACGATCTGCCGCACATTGGAACGATTGCGACAACGCTGTGTTCGTCGGGCGCGATTGTAAAAGGTTCCGCGAGTGTCCACTCGCGACCGGTGAACGAAGCAACATTGCGCCACTGAGAACTGCCCTTGCCACTGACGATGCAGACGACGGCTTTGCGCCACAATCCGCTGCGCTCGTCTGCCCATTTGGGAAAGCTCGGATCGGTCGCCAAGACCAGTTTCTTGCCATCAATCGACGCGAGCGTTCCGTGATATGCTGTGCTGCCGCGATCGAAGGTGAACGAAAAATCGGACTGGTGGACGTACTCAGCTTCGTGCTTATTCCGCGCGTAATAGATGTCTTGGCCAACTCCGGCGATGTTCTGATACGCGGTCGGATACGTGCTGATGAACTGATTATCCTCAACCAGCACGGCACGCGAACCGCCCAGGGAGCACGGTGATTTTCCGGCACGGATTCTATTCCGCGCCACGACGCCGTTCTCGCCAATCTTCAAGCCTTCGCCTTTGGCGATGATGTCGCAATCGCTGATTTCAAAATTGTGCCCAAGCCGGACGGCGAGACCCTCCGGGCGCTTGTCACCGTTCTGCGCCCACAGATGATCCACGCGGATGCGAACCTTCCGTAGCCGCACTTCGCCGTAACCGTCGATCCCGGTCCGATGGTTCAGCGGCAAATAGATGCTGAGATCTTCAATCGCGAAATTCGGCCCGCTGATCAATTTATCCAGCGGCTTTTCATTCGCGTCTTTAGGCAAGCCTTCTTGCCCGCCACCATCAATGTTGAACCGTCCAGCGCCCCACCAGAGCGTCACCAGTCCCATGCCTTCGCCTTTCAAAACTGTACGCGGCGGCAACTGCAACGGCGATTTCAAGTGGTATCGTCCTGCTGGAAAAAATAGGACGCCACCGCCATTGGCTTTGGCTTTCGACAACGCGGCCTCAATGCCGTCAGTCCGATCAACCGGCTGGCCATACTTCACCAGAGACTTACGCATCTCCTTCGCGGCGTCTGGACCATAAGGTTCGAGCACACTGAACGTGTCGGACGGCCACGGTATGGCTGCCGACACAGTGATGGTTCCGGCATCACACCAACCCGCCGCGCCGCCCGATCCATTGTGAATGCGCACGGAGTAATTGTTCGGAGACAGTGTGGGCGGAACCGAGCAGCGCAACGACCAGCCGTCCGAGAAAGTAACCGGCAAGCTGCTTGGCGTATCGTTGCCATGAAGGAGTTGTACCCGAATCTTCGCCCCATCTGTCCCAAGACATTTTCCTGACACGCGCAACCAGCCGCCCGGCGTTGCATTCGCGCCCGAATCCCCTTGTATCCACCACACATCAGGCCGATTCAAGATCACCGGCTCCGACGTTGAACCGTCCGCCAGAACTCGGCATTTAAACACACCAGGCTTCACATCAGCGGGGATAACAAATTTCAGCGCGTCGTCCGTTGCTTGAAGCACCGGGAGCTTGATCCAATTCAACAAGATCGAATTCGCCGCCGCAGGATCAACGTCATCGAGTCGCGCGAATTCGATCACCGGTTTCGCACCAAATCCGCCGCCACGCACCAGCACCGTTTCATCAGGCCGTACAGGATCAGAAACCCATGTCATGGCAGTCTGCGCAGAGACGATGGCGGGCAGCAGCGCCATCAATAAAAGAAAAGTGTGGTGTGCGTTCGTCATTGCGCGGGCGCTCGGCGTCGCCGAATCCCCAACCCAGGTTCGTTTTGGCATTTTTGTTGTCCTTTAGCGCCGGTAGTTGCTTTCACCTTGAGATTGCCGCCCCAGCCTTGGTCTTCACTTCCACTTCACGCAAAGCTTTCTCAATTTCAACCTGCGCCCACTTTTCAATTTCAGGCCAATAGAGATTCACAAATTTGGCAGCAGTCCTGAAAGTGCGCCACAACGGTTTATATCCTTCAATTCCCTCCCTGTCGGTGGGCGAATATTCTGGCACACACACAATGTAATAGTCAAAATCAAAGCAATCGTCACCCTTAGACTTGCTCTTTGCAAGCTCTCCAGCCCAGCCAGTGATTGCGATTTGGTACGGGGTCAAAGGAGGGTTGCCAAAATGTGGATGAAAGTCAAATTTCCAAACCATGACTTGCTCTTCAAACTTCTGCGGGGTCCCCTCAAAATCGTTACCGTGGTATCGCAGTCGTACGCCCGTGCCGCGACGATGGCATGGCCGATCTCATGGAAACATGTATTTCTAAGATCCCATGACTCTTGCGCTTTCCAGTTAATCTTTTCTTTCGTTTTTACCGCCTTGGGCATGGCATCTCCCTTTCCACTACGAATTTGTTTTACGCGCTGCGAGTCGAACAGACACTAATTTAGCCCCACTCACCATTGAGACTCTTCAACATTGCAGTGAGCTTCACCGCCGCGCCGTCGGCTTCAC
>JANXLS010000671.1 GCA_025355035.1 Planctomycetota bacterium
CAGACTTCTTCGAGTGTCTCGTCGATGGCCATGCCCTCGCCGCAATGTTCGAGGCTGCGATCCTGGGCATCGACTTCGTTGATTAGGTGGCGGATTTCAGAGAACAGACGGTCGCGGCGGCGAGCGGGAATGAGATTGAGAATGTGAGTTGGCATTTTGAATATCCCTTTTTTCGATTTTTTGAAACAATCTAACTGCAATGTATTACACAAGATTGAGGTACCGGCGACCCGGTTACACGCCGGTGTCGTCGTCTTCTTCGGACTTGAATTTGAGCTGTGCAACGGTGCAGGCGTTCGCGTCGATGTCGTCGCGAACACCCAAAAGGATCGGCTGAAACAAACACCCTTCGGGGTAACAGTAAAGATAACGAGCCTCGACCAGCGCTCCCACCTTGGGTATTTCCTGGTTCGGCGGCACAGTGACATTGCCGACGTACCGCGCCTGCCCAAAAGCGTTCAGCACTTTGAGACCGATGCTGCGTTTCCCGGCATTCACGCCTGCGACGATGAATGTGCCTGTGGCGACGAATTTGAACTTCAACTGCGGACCACCACTGGCAGGCCGTCCTGACGTGTACGGCGCATCGACGCGCTTGAATACCACGCCTTCCGCTTTCTTCGATTTCAAGCGCTCAAAGGCGTCCGACTTTTCAGCCGTTCGGTCAAACGTTTCGAGCAGCTCAATCGCTCCACTGCCCTGGCCGATCAGGTTGAAGAGTTTGTCATGGCGCTCGCGGTACGGGCATGATCGGCAGTCGCGACCGTTCAACGAGAGCAGATCAAATGCATAAAACCAGTTGCCGATTGCTTCGCCGTCAATGATGAACGGCACTCCGATTTCGGCGGCACTTTCAACGATATTCGTGGGTAATGCGATGGACAGGCCTTTGCGATTGATGCCGGTGATCGTGTCTGTGGCTTGAATCAAAACGCGTCTGCCGTCCATCTTTTCTTGCATGGAATAATGTGGATCAGCAATGAGCGCTTCGGCCAGCGCGTCGTCGATGGGGTTCAGAAGCTGTGGCAGAATGCCCGTGCTGCGCTGGGCATCAACGGAGCCGGAGTATGGCGTTCCGTTCGCGCCCGGCGTATAGCCCTTGGCTGTCTTCTCCCGCACGAGCTTGTTGTAGATTTTCTTGGCTTCGTCGAGCGACACCGGCACGTGTGTTTTTGTGCCAGTCTGCATGGTTGATCCGCGCCGTCCGTAGGCGAAGTTGACCACGTAGCCGCCAGGACGTTCATCGAGGGCTGCGTGATAGACTTTGTCCGACGAGCCTTCGCGGAAG
>JANXLS010000678.1 GCA_025355035.1 Planctomycetota bacterium
CGTCGGCGGCGACGGTGCGCGCTATCTCGTCTCCGGAGAAGGCTACCACGTCGAAGACGACTCCCGTATTTTCTGCCTCGATCTCGCGCGCGTTCGAGCCAGTGGCGGCAAAGAACCGCCCACTTTCAAATGGTCCGTGCAGGTCACCAATCACGTTGAAAGCAGTCCCGCCATTTTTGAAAACAATGTCTACGCGGGCACCGGTGACGACGGCTGGTGGTGCATCGATCTCGAGAGCGGCAGAGTGAAATGGCATCTTGAAGGCTGCAATCATTACGTTATTCAAGCAGGCCCTCAAGTTGATGCTCTGGCGAAACTCGCCGGAAAAACTGTTGCGATCAGCGGCTCCCCAAAACGTGTCCGCCCCAAAAAAGAAGACTACGATTTCAGTATCATGTTGCTCGACGCGACTGCCGTTACTGAAGTCCCGTCGGGCACCACCTTCGTCCCCGACCCCGCTCAATCCACGCCCGGCAAAGAAATGCGCACCGTCATTGGCAAGGTCGTCGTGTCTGATGCGCCCATTTATCCCGAACTCAACTGTTCGCGCGTCAAAATTGAAATGGAAAAGTTCTATCCCGATGCCGAGTGCGATCCGCTCGCCATTCGCGTCGAGGGCCAACCGCGCCTGTTCTGCGGCAGCGGCATTGAAGGCCAGGCCGTCATCTGCATCGATGCCGAAAACGGAAAGGAAATCTGGCGCGTCAAAACCCGCGACCCCGTTTTCGGCGCGCCATCGGTCGTCAACGGGCAGGTCTTCGTTGGGATGAGCAATGGCACATTCGCCGGCAGCCACGCGAATCCGTCCGGCGGGGTGCTCGCTCTCGCCGCAAAGGACGGAAGTCTGCTCTGGGAATACAAAACGTCTGACGGCGTGATCGGTGCCGTCGCAGTGAAGGACAATATGGCGTACGCCTGTTCGCTCGACGGCAACCTTTACATCCTCAACATTAAAGACGGCAAGCTCATCAAAAAGTTCGACACCGGCGCCAAGCTTTTCTGTTCCCCAACGGTGACGGAAAAAGGAATTTTTTTGAACACGAATCGCGGCAAAGTGTTCGGCCTCAAACGCGACCCCGTCTCGTTCCAATGGTCGCTCAACATAACGCAAGGCAAGTCCATTTTCTCGTCGCCAAGCGTCGCTGAAAATCGACTCTTTGTCGGCTCCGCGGAGAACGGACTTTTCTGTCTCAGCGACGATGGAGCAACCACGGCCACCCGCAGGATGAATTCGCGCTGGTCCGGCCCCGGAGGCAACGCGGAGCACAACAACATCGCTGACGACCGCGGCCCGCCCGGCATCGACGGCAACAAATCCGATCGCTTGATCAGCGACAGCAAATTTGCCAACAGCGCCCAGGCCGGTCCCCAAGCTGCCTGTGGCAACGCACTCTATTTTGCAGCACGCAGAACCGATGGAAAGACAGTTTTATCGTGCCTGGAAACATCGAAGCGAAGTGATGTGTGGCAATGCGAAATCGCTGGACCCCTTCTCGCGATCGCCGCAAACGAAACACATGTCTACACGCTGACAGGCGCAGCAGACTCCAGCGGAAACATCGTGTTGCTGGCCATCGAAGCCGCAACAGGAAAGCGCATTGGTGAGCCCCGCGCATTGCCCGGCGTCGATCATCCCTTCTTATGTCTGACGAAAGATCAACTCCTCTTTAAGTCATCCAAGACAATGCTGTCCGCTGCCCCGCTCAGCAAACTCAGCGATGATTCGAAAACCGAAATCGGCGAAATCATCGGTGCGCCGGTTCTCAAACACAATTTAATCTTCGTCGCTGTCTCGACGCCTGCGCCGCAGTTGCTCTGCCTCGACGATTTGTCTCGAACGAAATTGTGGAGCGTCGATTTGCCTGCGAGACCCATCGGCGGCCCCAGCATCGCTGGAGAAAACGTCTTCATCGCCCTCGTCGGGCCATCCGGCAGCGACGCACGCATCGTCTGCGGCAGCCTCACCAGTGGCATTTCGCTTTGGGAATCTGTCGTCGAAAAGGCACCCACGTCTCCGCTCGCTTGCAGCAACGAACATCTCGCGTACACAACCGCCGACGGCTCGGTAATCGTTCTTGAAACGAAGAAGGGCGAGCAGACCCACACCGTTGTGCTCGGCAAAGGCGGACAGGCTCCGACTATTTTTCAGGACACTTTATTACTTGCGGCGGACAATCGTGTCGGAGCGTTCGATCTCGCGACATCGAGTTGGTCCTGGGGCTTCCGCGATCAAAAAACAATCGGGCACGTTTGGACTGCACCCCTTCTCGCAGGTGAAACCGTTTGGGTCAGCACGGAAAAACAAGGTGTGATCGCCATCGGTGGAAAGGACGAGAAAAAATAGAATGACCCCCACCCCGCAGCCCATACTGAATCACATCCACTTTTTCGGCGGCGACAGTTCGGAAGTTGCGGGCGTCGAGATTCTGGGAGGCAAAGGTCACAGCCTGGCCAAGATGAGCCAGGCCGGTTTGCCCGTCCCGCCGGGCTTCACGATCTCGTCGGAATGCTGCCGTATTTTTCACGCGGAAAAGCGCTGGCCGGAAGGTCTTGAAAGCGAAGTCGATCAAGCGCTCGCATGGTTGGAAGCCAAAACCGGAGCGCAATTCGGCCAACAACCTCGACCGCTTCTCGTCGCTGTCCGAAGCGGCGCTGCCATTTCGATGCCCGGCATGATGGACTCCGTTCTCAACGTCGGCTTGCGCCCTGAAGTCGAAAACGTCGTCCCCAATTTCTGGGACAAATATCGTGACTTCATTTTACATTACGGCGAAATTGTGACGGGTGTCTCCGAAGATATTTTCGGGAAAGCAAAGCTGCCCGAATCGGCCTCGTCAAAAGACCAGGCGCAGAAGTACCTCCACGCTTATCACGTCGCGGCCGGTCGCGATTTCCCATCGGATGCGCGCGTCATGCTTCGCGCCGCCATCGACGCCGTTTTCCATTCCTGGAACAGCGAACGCGCCAACCATTACCGCGCTCATAATGATGTTCGTGGCATTAGCGGCACCGCTGTGAACGTTCAATCCATGTGTCCGTCCGAACTTTCCGGAGTCTTGTTCACCGAGGATCCGAACCAACCCGACGCTCGGCGTATCCTCATCGAAGGCAGCGTCGGCCTCGGTGAAGCGCTCGTACTGGGACGCATCGAACCCGACGTGTTTATGATTGATCGTCAAACGATGACGATCTCCGAGCGCAGCTTGTCCGGCGTTGCCGCGCATCTGACCGACGCGCAAGTCGATGAACTGGCGCGCTTGGGTTTGAAAGTCGAGTCGTATTTCGGCTATCCAGTTGACATCGAGTGGGGCTACGCCAATGGCACATTTTCGCTGCTGCAAAGTCGGCGTATTCGCGGACTCGACATTGGTATCGACGTCCCTGTCGCTCGCGCAGATGAAATCGATCGGCTTCAGAAACTCGCCGGGACCGAGTCCCGCGTTTGGGCGCTCCATAATCTGGGCGAAACGCTCACCGCGCCCACGCCGCTGACATGGGACATCATCGGCCATTTCATGAATCGCGGCGGCTTCATTCAGCTCTACAAACAACTCGGCTTCATGCCCTCAAAGCGCGTCCAAAGCGAAGGTTTTCTCGAACTCATTTGCGGAAAGGTCTACGCTTGCGGTCAACGCTCCGCTGAACTTTTTTACGACGACTATCCGCTCGATTACGACTTGAGCAATGGCAACGCCGAACAACTTCTCGGCCCGCCGACGAAATTCAATTTCGAACGCGCAGGCGGCTCATTTCTCCTCAAGCTGCCGTGGACACTTTTCAAGATGTACCGTTCCGGAAATATCCTGAAGCGGCTCTCCGCGCATTGCATCGACGACTTTGAACAGAAATGCCTCCCGGCATTTTTGGACTACGCCCGGCGTGCGCGCGAAATGAAATTGAGCTCACTCAACGACGCCGAGCTCCTCGCCGAACTCGACGCGAGAGAGCGAATCGCGTTGAACGAGTTTGGCGTCGAAACGTTGAAACCCGGATTTCTGGCGGCGTATTTTCACGACAAACTCACGCAGACGTTTCACTCGATTTTCGGTCCGGAAGAAGGCGGGGCGTATCTTGCCCAATTGCTGCGCGGACTTGACGGCGACAAGACGGTGGAAATCAACATTGCACTCTACGAAATCGCCGAAGGCAAATTTTCCATGCAACACTTCCTCGAAAACTTCGGACATCGCGCCGTCAACGAATTTGAGCTCTCCGAAAAGCGTTGGCGGGAAGATCAGAATTACCTTCAGCAGATCATCTCAAATTACAAACGCGCGGCTGTCTCACCGACGACGAAAGCTCACACCGAACCCTCATCGCCGAGAGAGTTGCACGAAAAGCAAAATATCGAGCGCGAACT
>JANXLS010000702.1 GCA_025355035.1 Planctomycetota bacterium
CCGAAAATGCGGTGAATAGAAAATTTGATTTGCCGTTATTCTTGCAAAGATGTAGAAGTTTGATCGTCTTAATATCGACCAATTTCTCAACAGGTGTAAACCGCAGCGAACACAGGAGGCACGAGTATGGGATTAATGGATTGGGCGAAATCGCAGTTTATCGAAATCATCGAGTGGCTGGACGACACACGCGACACGATGGTCTATCGTTTTCCCGTGCATTCCAATGAAATCAAGAACGGTGCCAAGCTGATCGTTCGCGAAGGCCAGGCGGCCGTTTTCGTGCTTCAGGGCAAAATCGCCGACGTGATGGCTCCGGGAACATACACAATCGACGGCAAGAACACACCGATCCTGTCGACGATTCTCGGTTGGAAATACGGCTTCGCCTCACCCTTCAAGTCGGAAGTGTACTTCGTCGCCACGCGCGAATTCACGGGCATGAAATGGGGCACACAGAACCCGATCATGATGCGCGATCAGGATTTTGGCATCGTCCGCCTGCGCGCGTTCGGTTCCTATGCGTTCCAGGTCACCGATCCGGGCCTCTTCCTGAAAGACATTGTCGGCACCGACGGCCTGTATGAAACCGACAAGCTCTCCGATTATTTGCGCGACATGCTGCTCCAGTCGTTCGCACAGGCGCTCGGCACCGCGAAGATCCCAGCGCTCGATCTCGCCGCGAATTACCGCAACCTCGGCACGTCGCTCACGAAGGACATCACCGCGGATTTCGCGTCGCACGGTTTGACGCTGACGCACTTCATCATCTCGAACATCTCCGTGCCGCCGGAAGTCGAAGCAGCGTTGGACAAGCGTTCGGAAATGGGCGCGCTGGGCGATCTCAACAAGTTCACTCAGTTCCAGGTCGCCAACGCCATCACCGAAGCAGCCAAGCAGCCGGGCGGCATGGCCGGGATGGGAATGGGCATGGGTGCCGGAATGGGCATGGGCGGCATGATGGTCAATCAAATGAACCAGGCCGCCTACGCCGCTCAACAACCGCCGCCAGCCGCCGCACCTGTTGCAGCCGCTGCGGTCTCAGCAGGCGACGATGTCATGGCGCGCTTGGGCCAACTCAAAAAGCTGCTCGATGCCGGCCTGATCGAGAAAGCTGAATTCGACGAAAAGAAGAAGGATCTTTTGTCGAAGCTCTAACGTTCGAAACGCCTCGCAGAGGTCTCCTCTGCGAGGCATTTTTTTCTTTTGCATTCATCGAGAATCCGGACATTAACGGCCATTTTCCATTTACCAAACTCTTAGATCACGCGAATAATAATGGCTGAAATCAAATTCGGAAAACCGTCCGATCCTCGCACCTTGGCCACACCGTCCGCTCCCGTTCTGCCCCCTGCGCCTGAACCGGTGCCGAGCGCCGACAGCGCCGACACCGCGACAGCAAACGCTCCGGCCTCCAACGCTCCAAACGTGGTCCAAGGTCCGGGAATGAGCGCGGTCAAGGATCGCAAATATCCGTGCAAAGACTGCGGCGCGGATTTGAATTTTGCGCCAGGGCAAGACGTTTTGAAATGTCCGAATTGCGGAGCCGTCGAAAAAATTCCACAGACCGCCGATGAGATTAAGGAGTACAGCTACAACGATTATCTCGCCAAGCCGAAATCCACCGGCTACGGCGCTCCCCCGGCCGACCGCCGCGACGCGAAGTGTCCCAATTGCGCGGCGCAGATTCAGCTCGACGCCAACATCCGCTCGACGAAATGCCCGTTCTGCGGCTCTCCGATGATCACCGACGACGACAAAAAGAGCGACGGAAAAGAAGTCATCACTCCCGAAGCGCTGATTCCGTTCCTGATCACTCAGAATCAGGCCGAAGGCAAATTCTCCGACTGGCTCGGCGGCCTGTGGTTCGCCCCCAGCGCGCTAAAAAGCGATGCGCATTTAAAGTCCTTTCAAGGCGTGTACAAACCGTTCTGGACCTACGATTCGCACACGATCAGCAGTTGGACAGGCGAACGAGGCGACTACTATTACACGACCGAAACCTACACCGAAAACGAGAACGGTCAGACCGTCACCAAAACACGTCAGGTTCGACACACGCGCTGGTCATTCTGTTCCGGAACCTATCAGGATTTCTTCGATGACGTGCTCGTCGCCGCCGGAAAGACCGAGGACAAGAGTAAAGAGTACGATCTTAAAGTCTGCAAACATTTTACGCCCGAATACCTGAGCGGTTTCGCCGCTGAGCGCTACACGCTGCCTTTGGAAGAAGGTTGGAAACGGGCGAAAACCGTCATCGACGACAGCATCCACGCGTCCGTGATTCGTCTGATTGGCGGCGACGAACAGCGCGTCCAAGGAATCAACACCGCCTACAACGGGATCACGTACAAACACATTCTGCTGCCGATCTGGTTGAATTCGTACCGATACAACGACACGTCGTACTCCTTCGAAGTGAACGGCCAATCCGGGCTCGCAACAGGCACACGACCGTACAGCTACTGGAAAATCACCGGCTTCGTCGCCATGATCATTGCGATTATTCTGGCGCTGATCATGATCTTTGGCAGCAAGACAAAAAATACAACGAATTACGGACCCACTTCTCCGGCCCCGCGCGGACCGAATACGCCCGCTCAGCACGGCGGGCCGGAAGGTTTGAATTCGAACGATAAGAAAATAAAGCAGAAAAATTAGTCGAGAATAGGTATAGTCAGACTTGGAGTTCGTTCGGTCTCAAGCCTTCTTCAAACAAGCGCAACAGCGCATCGGGGAGCATGCCTTCCATGAAACAGTTCATCTTCGCATTGTTCGTATTGGCAGTTCTCATCGGATCGACATCGGTTCGCGCCGAGGAAGATGAGAAGAAAGCAAAAGAAGCCGAACGCCGCGCCGCCGTCCAAAAGGCCCGGGACGATCGCGCCGCCAAATTGAAAGAAGACCGCGAGAACAAAAACAAACCTGCCGATCCGAAAGTCGCGGAAGACAAATCCAAGATGGCCGAAAAAGCCAAATCTGAAAAGTCCATGATGGACGAAAAGATGGCCAAGGAAAAATCTCAAGCCGACGCCATGATGGCCGAACGCGAAAAGAAGTTAAAGGAAGACGCCTATCCCGATGGCACCAAAGCAACGCTGAGCGGAAAAATGGCTATTAAAGCCACAGGCGCGAAAGCCGAAGTCGTATGCCGCCTGCTGTCGACCGGCGGCGGAAAACTCGACCGAACCTACAACCTCGTCGCCACCGGCGAAATCGCCACAAAAATCGAAGCCATCCGCCAAAACGGCGACCCCATTAGCGTCACGGGGACCGTCTACGGCGATGATATTAATGTTGAGAAGATTAACTAAAAACACGCTGTGCGTTAATTCCGCGTGATCGTCTCATCCAGATTCAAAATCATATTCGCAATCATCGTGTACGCCGCCAGCTCGTCCGGCGGGAGTCCCGCTTTGGGTTTGGACTCACCGTACGCAACAACCTTCTTCGCCGCCTCCACATCCTTCTTATAGCGCGCCGAATGCGCGTCGAATTCCTTCTGAACAATGGCCATTTCATCCGCATCGGGCAATCTGGCAAGCACCGTGCGGTAAGCGAACGCGATGCGATCGGCGGAGTGCGCCCCCCCTTCGATCATCATGCGCTGAGCCAGCATGCGAGCCGCTTCGAACTGCTGGATGTCGTTCATTAATTGCAGCGCCTGCAACGGCGTATCGCTCCGCTCACGGCGCGTGCACGATACTTCGCGGTTGGGCGCGTCGAAGTTCGACATGAACGGCGCGGGCGCGGTGCGTTTCAGAAACGTGTAGACGCTGCGGCGATACAGCGCCGATCCACTGTCCTGTTTGTAAAAGCGCGTGTTCGATCCGCCGAATCCAACCGGCTCCCAGATGTTCGGCGGCTGATACGTCTTCACGCCAACGCCTCCGACATCCAGATTGATCAGGCCGCTGACAAACAGTGAATTATCGCGAATCTGTTCCGCATCGAGACGCAACCTGGGCGCGCGCGCGTACAAGCGATCTTCCGGATCGCGCGCATACAATTCCGGCGTGACACGCGACGACTGTTTGAACGCATCTGAATTGACGATTCTGCGAACGAGATTCTTCACGTTCCACCCGTCGTCGCGGAACGACACGGCGAGCCAATCGAGTAAATCCAGATGGCTGGGCGGTTCTCCCTGCGAGCCGAAATCACCGCTGGTCTTGACCAATCCCGTCCCCAAGAATTGCTGCCAGAATCGATTCACCGTCACGCGCGCCGTCAAAGGATGTTCGGAGGAAACCAGCCAGCGCGCCAAATCCAATCGCGTCGCCCGAGCAAGCGGATCGGCCTTTTTTAAAGGCGGAAAAATCGCTGGAACATTCGGCTCAACTTTGTCGCCCGGACGATCGTAGGCGCCGCGCATCATGATGAAACTATCCCGCGGCGTCGGGAGATCCTTGTAAATGAACGTGCCTGGAACGGCCTTGTCCAACGCGTCGAGTTTCTGTTTCACCACCGCCAGTTCGCCTGCAATACCTGAGAGCGCCGGCTTTGTATCGAGGCACACAAATTGCAAAAAATAGTCGCGTAATTTCTGGACAATCTTCGCGTCCTTCGTTTTCTTCGGACCCTCTTTGAGCGGCTTTACCAGATCCGTCGGCAACCCCGGCGTTTCTTTTCCAGCACGCTCAGCGCGCCACGCATCGAACGAACGACGCGGGTCCGTCGCGGGATCGCTGCGACCCACGACACCGACTTTGTCCCAATATACCGTCCCGCCAAATTGCGTCAGCGCGAAGCCATCCAGTTGATCACCTGCGCTCAATCCCACTTTTTCCGGAGCGATTTCGATCCGCGCCCATTTTCCGCCTTCGGGCAATGTCCCGGCGAGCTGGCGACTCGTCGTCTTCGATTTACCCCAGTCGATCGCGTTCTCATCACCCCAAACGGCGCGGTGCTCCCACGCTTCTTTTTTCGTATGAAATTGCAACATCAATTCGCGCGGCATCGCTTTGGGATCCAGCCACACATAGGCAAAAATCTTCGCGTTCTGAGGCAGGTCCAAGGGCGCGGCACCTGTTTCGTAATAGTCCTGCGTCACGTCCGGGCCCGAACGCTTTAACGCTCGCGTCCCGGAATAAACCTGCCCGCCTTCCGCAGCCGTGACCCACGTCCCCTTGTAGTTCACGTTAGCGCCGGCCGGAAAATTGTCGTCGAGCCACACGACCTCCGCCTCTTCCACAAGCGGTCGCGGAGTGATTGACGCCGGGTCCACGTACGTGATCGTCGCCGCTTTTTCCGCGAGCGCTTTTTCTTTCAGCGCCGTCTCCGCCGCAAGTGCCTCCCGCTGCTTTTTCTGTTCAGGTAATTCAAGCTTCACAATCGGAGCTGTCAACAACGCATTGCCGTCCATCGCTGGGTCCGCGGCGGAATGGAAGAACGCGTACATCGAATAAAATTCCTTTTGCGCAATCGGATCGAATTTGTGATCGTGGCACACCGCGCAGCCGCCGGTCATCCCCATCCACGTCGTGAACGTGGTCGCCGTGCGATCGACGGCATAGCGATACAGATTTTCTTCCTGGATCGATCCGCCTTCGCCCGTTGTCACGTTGCAACGATTGAATCCCGTCGCGGTGAGTTGCGCGTTCGTCGGATTCGGCAGCAAGTCGCCCGCCAGTTGCTCGATCGTGAATTGATCGAACGGCTGATTGCCATTGAACGCCGCGATCACCCAATCGCGATACGCCCACATCTGCCGCTCGTTGTCCAGATGCATGCCGTGTGTGTCCGCATAGCGAGCCACATCCAGCCAATGCCGCGACATCTCTTCACCAAAACGCGGTGACGCCATGTAGCGTTCGACACATTTCGCGTACGCATCCGGCGACGAATCCGCGACGAATTCGTCCACTTCTTTCGGCGTCGGAGGCAGGCCTGTCAACGAAAACGCAAGCCGCCGAATCTGTGTCGGCTTGTCCGCTTCCGGCGAATATCCCAGCCCCTCGCCCTTCAATCGGTTCAGCAAAAACGCGTCGATTTCATTTCCATGTTGCAGGGCCGGAACGGCGCCCTTGACCGGTGTTTCAAACGCCCAATGCTTTTGATATTTCGCGCCCTGCTCGATCCACGCTTTGATCGTTGCTCGTTCAACATCGCTTAACGTTTTGTGCGTCTCCGGCGGCGGCATGACCTGCTCGGGATCTTTGCTCAGGATACGTTCCCACGCCGCACTTTTCGTCACATCGCCCGGCACAATCGCACGCGTCTTATCGTTCTCCGCATACCCGCCCTCCGCCGTATCCAAGCGCAATTTCCCTTTGCGCTTCTTGGCGTCCAGCCCATGACATGCAAAACATTTGTCCGCAAAAATCGGGCGGATGTCGTGATTGAACGTGATAGGATTTGCCGTCGCTTCACCGGCAAGAGCACGGATCGAAACAAGTATCACCGACAGAAAAAGGTAGCGATTGAGTTGAAACATAGTATTTTTTCGATTCGTGTGAACGGGTGTTGTGATCGCCGATGCGCCACCACAGTCTATTCAAATTCTACAGATTGCAACGCCACTCCATTAGCTACACCGTATAGAGAAATCGTTCTGCGATTTGGACAGCAAAAGTGCGCTTCCGTGTGTGACTCCGATTGCCCTTAATTTGTAAAATGCAATCGACAGGAGTACTTTTTTATCCGACAATTCGCCAAGTCGCAAAAAGGTCAACGCCTGCCGGGCGATCCGTTATTTTTCGAGCGAAATAGGTATTCCGAGGCCGCATCGCAGGTCGGTATTTTCGGACGTCGTGGTGAAAGGACGCATCATGGTTCGACACTTCGCTCTTCAGCGAACGCGGAGACTCATAGTTCCGTGCACTCCATTAAGTTTACTTGCTGTGCTACTAATTGTGAGTGGTTACGGCGCTGAAGTCACCCCTGTCAAGCCGCCCGTTCCCGGTGTG
>JANXLS010000719.1 GCA_025355035.1 Planctomycetota bacterium
AAGACGAGCTCCGCGTATTTGGAGACTACGCGAAGCAAGTTTTTCGAAGTACCACGCCGCCCGCCGCAAGCAGATTGGCGCGAGGGTTTTGTCCGGTAGCTCTAAGGATGCGCCATCCCCCGACTCGCCCTCCCCAACAGGACCTTGCCTCCCTCATCCGAATGCCCATTGCTTTTTTTCGCATTTATTCGCGTCAATTCGCGTTATTCGATGTTAAAGCCGTAAAACCCTTCTCCCCTTCAATGTCTCTTTCTTTAATATAAAACGGATGAATTTTCGACTTTTGACACAGGTGTGTCCAATAGCTGCGAAATGACCCCAAGGAGCGTGGAATTTACTGCGGTTCGTCGAAGCCGATCAGTCCACCGTCGTGGGTCAGGATGTAGACGCGCGAACCGTGTGCAACGGGCGGACAAGCGACTTTGCGGTTGACGTTGTATTTCCAGAAGGTGTTGTTGATGTCCTTCGCGTCGACGGCGTAGAGCATCACGGGCGGAGCCGTGACGAAATAAACGCGCTTGTCTAACGCCGCCGGCGTGAGCGAGATAGGGACATCATTTCGCGACTTCATGACAACGTCCGGCGCGCTGAGATCGATCACCGACAAGCCTTCTTTGTGTACCGCTCCGGAACACGCGAAATACGCGCGGCTGTGATCGACTAGCGGTGGGCTGATGATGCCGCCGGCCGCTTCCTTCTGTGTCGCTTCGCGGCTGCCGTTGAGATTGAAGAATCGGATCGATCCCGTGTTCCCGGCGACAACCACGCGATCGCCGACAACCACCGGCGCAGTGTTCACCATCACCGCGTCTTTGCTCAAGTCCGTAATCCAAATACTCGACCGCGGCTTGCCGCCAATGGACGCCAAATTGAACGCGTGGAGGTTGCTGTCGTCGCCGGCGACAAGCAACGTGCCGCCGTCTTTTTCGGAGCCCGTGGCTTCGATGAAACACGCCCCCGACGTGGGTTGGATGACTTTTTTGTTGAACGAGTTGATCGGCATTTCCATCGCGAGTTGGACCATTGTCCCGGACTCGGCATCGACGACAACAATGCGCGTTCCCGTCACGATGGCGAGTTTAGGCTTGCCGCCCTGTTCGAAAAATGTGGGCGGGAAGTCGAGGCCCGTTTGCGCGGGGTCGATGACGCGAACGCTTCGGTTGCTCCACGCGGATTCGAATTTTATTCCATTCCGAACGAGTCCGGCGCAGTAACCCGCTTTTGTGCAGTAAACAAACAGCGTTGGCTTCCTCGTTTGTTTGAAAATGCCGATCGGACCGAAGATGCGTTTTTCGATTCCGGCCTGCGGTTGTTCGAGTTCGTAGCGCGCGGTGATGACCGGCGTTTTGGTCCTCACATCGATTTCAACGAGGCCACCTTCTGACGTCCCGGCATAGAGCAGGTCGTCGTCGAACCGCGCATTGCCATCGAACTGCAAGTTTGGGAATTGCGCATTGATCACCGGGTCGCGTTCAAGGCTGATCTTGGCTTCGACGGTCGAAGCCTCCTGATGCAACGTGACGTCTTCGCTCTGGCTTGTGTATCCGCGCTTTGAAAATTTATAGACAACGGAGCTTCGCACAGGAAAGACAGGGTAACGCAGGATGCGCTCCTGCCACGGCGCGTTGGCTTTGATCGTCTGAATCGGATTGCCATTCAACTCGACGTTCACTTCGTCCACGTTGGTCAGCGTCACGAGCAGCGGATAGGTAAGTGACTTCGGGAAATCCTCCGGGCGTGATGGCGACATCGAATACTGTTTAATGAAGCCGTTGACAAAGCGCAATTCATCGGCGGCATCTTTAAAGAGCTTGCCGGGATCGGACTGCAATTTGGCGATCTTCGCACGGTTGTCTTTGTACTGTTCAAGAATCGTGAGGACTTTCGCCAACTCGGCCGCGTCTTTCGCTTTTTCCTCAGGCGTTTTGTCAAGCGGGAGCAACTCCTCGTATTTGGCTTTTGCACCTTTGTAATCGAAATCTTCGACGCGCTGTCGAGCATCCTGGCGCAATTCATCGCGGATTCTATCGGCGCGCGATAGCTTCTTGCTGACGCTGTCTTTCAGCGCCACGTCTTTGCGATTGAGTTCGTCAAACAGCGAGTTGGCACTTCCGCCGACCCGCAGGAACGGCGACCAAACTTTGCGCGGCTCGTTCAGGCTCGTGATTGCTTCGGCGATCTTCGCGTCCGCGCCTTCCAGATCGCCCGACTTTTCGAGTTCGTCCGACTGCTTGCAGAGCGCTTCGACGACTGCTGAGGCATCGTTGAACTTCCTCTGGTTCTGCATTTCGATGTAATAGACCCCGCCACAAGCCAGAAGCAGAATGGCGAAGAAGAGTATCGATAGCGAAAGGCGCCGCCGCCGCGCGGCGCGATCTTCTTTGGTCAGCAGAACTTCGTTGAGTTTTTTCTTCAGTGGGCGGATGTTTTTGCGGTACTGCATCGCCCGGCGGTACGATTCTGCGGCAAGCGTTCCGTTGCGCGTTTTGGCTGCGAAGTCGCCGAGTTGCTCAAGCTGGTTGGCGGCTTCTTCGTGGTTGTCTTCCATCAACAGCAACTCAACCAGCGCGTTGCGCATTTTGGCGTTGGACGGATCGTTTTGGAGCGCGCGGCCAGCGGCGTCGCGCGCTTCGCGCAGTAAATGTTGGTCGCGCAGGTTTTCGAAGAGTTCGGAATATTGGGTAGACGCGTCACGCTTTTGCAAGCGCTTGGCGTACAACGCCGCGAGCGACTCGCGAATTTTGATGTTGGTCGGAGCAATCGTCAGGATGCGCTTATAGATTTCGATCGCAGATTCTTCGTGGCCGTCCTTCAATTCAGACGACGCAAGGATGCTGTAGTGAATACACGCGTGTTCGATCTGGCCGCGGTTGGACATCTGGTCGGCGAGTTCGCGGCGAATGCGCAGGTTTTCGCCGCCCAACGCGAGGATGCGTTCGAGGACTTTGATGCGGCGCTTGGGCAGATCGAGCCGGCCGCATTCACCTTCGGAGAAATTGAGCTCATTCAGTGTCGCTGGGCGGATGATCGACGATTGCAAAAATCCGGAGAGCGCACCGTAAACTTCGAATTTGAAGAGTTTCGAATCCGCGACGAGGTCTTCCACATCGCGAGCGCCGTCGATCAACATGGCCACGCGCCGTTCGACGGGATCCGTCTCCATTTCGCCGCGTTCGATCGCCTTTCGGACAGTGAGATCGACGACGAAAATTTCCTTCTGCGACGGAATGACTTTGCGCAGTCGTTCCCACTCATCGACGCGGCGCGCCGCTTCCATGATGAGGTGCGTGATTTGAATTGAAATGCCCCAGCCGGTTTCGGCGGCTTCGGCGGCGAACAATCCTTCCGGCGGCGGGCCTTCGTTGAATTCGAACGATGCGGCTTCCCAGCCGAACAGATCGTAAATCTCTTCCTCAATCTGATGGACGAGCAGGTCTTGAACCTGCTGTTCGTTGACGTAGCCCATGCCGTTCAGAGTTGCCACGAGCGTTTCGGCCGTTTCGGTTTGGCGTAGTAGCGCGGCGTCGAATTCGCTTTTCGACAGCAGGCCGCGGGCGAGGAAGACTTCAGGCGGTAAAAGCGGCGCGCGCGAACTTCCCGAGAGGAATCGCACGTGGCCGTCCTGAAAATAGACGTATTTTTCTTCAGCGGTGGGATTGCGCTCCGGCGTAATGCGCAGCGTCCCCGTCTGATGGTTCATCGCCAGATTCTGGAAGACGTCGGCGAGACTGAAGCTTTCAACGTTTCCCTTAAACCCCATGACGTCCTCGAAAGGCAGTTCAAAGTTCAAAGTTCAAAGTTCAAAGTTCAAAGTTGATCCTTCTCGCAATCAACCACAACACTGAAATCCAAACTCGAATCGATGAACTGAAACCCCGGTACTGAACCGCATAACTTTGAGCTTCCAAATTTTGAACTTTGAACTTATTTAGTGGACGGCCCGAAGAAATCGTCGAGCGCTTGATCGGCGGCGTCCGCGTAGTCCTGGCCGACTGTTGCGCTTTTGTCTTTGTTGCGTTCAAACGAGCGCAGCATGCTGTCGGTAAGCCGCTGAGTCAATTCGTCGGCGTAGAGTCGGACCATGCCCAGAGTCGTGCGGTCATCGAAGATCACGACGACGAGCGCGCGTTCAGCAACCAGCGCGATGTGGATGTTTTCGTTCTTGCCTTGATGAAAGAGGACCGAGAATTCAGTTTCACCCAACAGTTGCGCGACCTGCTTCGTCGCAGCGAACGAACCGGCGACCAGCGCCGCGATCGAGTCGGTGTTGATGGATTTTGTGAAGCCCTTCTTCGTGACGAGATGGCCTTCCTTGTCAATCAAGAGTGCGCACTTGGCCTGCGAACGATCCAGAAAATCGGCCAGGATCTTGTTGATCTCTTCGATGTCCTGTTCGTAGAACACAAGGCGCGCTTTGCGCATTTTTTCGCTGATTTCCATCGTCTCTCCCCGCTCGCCGCCCTGTCATCAAAAACAACACAGGCGCGTCGCCTGCTCGAGCTCCATTTTGATCCCGTCGCCTTCCGGGTTCCACCGGTTATCGAGTCAGCACACTCAAACAACCCGTTCGGGTAATCGTCCTGAATCGTACATCCATAGGACTCGCGTCTGTCCTTAGTGATAGAGGAAATACGCCACCGCTGAAATCAACAAGGTCGCGGCCGCACCCCCTTTAAATATCCGGCCAACACATCCTCTTTTGGCCGGTTGTTTCTTATCACCTTCGGGGTCACCAGCAAACGTTTCGGATGGCGATTCCCCTCCGGCGTGGGGCGCATCGTCGGATTGACGGCGAATTTCCGCGAGCCGATTACGGAACGGATTCGGCGCGGGCTTCGGTGCCCCCATGTCGCCGCCGTGCGACGGCGCGTCGAACGAACGATGCGGAGTCACGTTCGCCGTTGGCGTTTTGGTTGCCGCCGGCGTTGCTTTCAGGTTCACTGGCGTGGTGTTTGTTTTCGGCGGAACTGCAGACTTCGGGCCGGGGGGTGGAATCGAAATTTTGGGCCCTGGAGGCGGAAC
>JANXLS010000722.1 GCA_025355035.1 Planctomycetota bacterium
ACCGATGGCGTGAAGGGTAGGCTCAATGGTTTTCGCGCCCTTGTCCTCGTCAGCCATCGCTTCGATCAGGGGAGCGGCCGCCTCTTTCGCTTCGGCACCGAGCGACGCAATCAGGAGCAGTGCGGCGCGACGCCCAGAATAATTCTTTTCTTTGACGATTTCGATCAAGACCGGCACGTCATCTTTTGTGACACCGATTCGGTGAAGAAGCGATTTGGGTGAAGCGATGCCATTGGCATAATCCTGATTGTTCAACCGAACGAGAGCGGGTAGAGCGGCTGCGGCTTTGCGCGGGAATTTTTCGAGGTTGTAGAAATCGAGCGCAACCATACCCCGCGTTCGATTGTCTGGAGAGCATTGGGCAAGCCCAGTTGCGACACGCTCTATGATGTCGCCGTCGTCAGGATCGATCGCCTTCTGGTAGGCGTAAGCACACGAAACACGAACGTCCGGATCGGTATCATTCACCCCATTTTTTAATGCGGCGAGGAGCGGATCGAGAATCGCAGGAGTGAGCGGCGTGGACGCCGCACCGGAACCCTTCCGGTGGATGCGACGGAAATCGGCGAGGATTTGCGCGACCCCGGAACGAATGCGCGGTTCGTCGTTTTTCAAGGCGCCTGAGAGGAACGGATAGGTCGCGGCTTGAGGCAGATTGGCGAAGACGTTGCCGACGCGCGAACGGATGTTGACGTTGGGCGTGTCCAATTCGACGATCAACGCGTTCATGCCAGCGTCCTTGAAAACGCGCAAGGCGTTGGAGATGGAACCGGCGTCGCAGCGTTCCAATGTATCACTCAGCGGTGGGATGCGTTCGGTGCCTTTGGCGATGCGACCGATGGCTCGGCCGGCTTCGTTACGGACATTGACGTCACCGTCTTTCAGTAATTCGAAGAGAATCGGAAGCGCGGATTCCGAGCCTGGACCGAAACCGCCGAGGGCCTGGATGATCGGGACGTCCAACTTGACGTAATCGGGAATCGCGAGGGGCGCCGGTGGCTGATTGGCAGTGGCGGCGGCGATTTGGGCCTGTGTTAGCGCGGCGGAGCCTTTTGTTCGCACCAACAGAACCGGAGGGGGCGGGGGCTGAGTAACCGGAGGGGTAGGGACTGTGGTCAACATGCTCATTAAAAGGGGCGTGGCGTCGCTGGCGATGGGGCCGACTTTGCCGAGGGCTTCGATGGCGGCGTAGAGCATGGGGCCAACTTTTTTCGCTATGATGATCTCCATCAGTGCCGGGATCGCATCTTTGCCGGCCCGGCCGAGCGAATCGGTCATCGCGTTGCGCAGTTCGGGCGTGGCGTCGGTTTTGGTTTCGAGCGCGTCGAGCAGTGGTTTGACGGCGCGAATTCCACTTTTTGCGAGGACGGTGGCCGCCTGCGATCGGACAGCGGAAACTTTGTAACGGAGCAACGGAATGACAGGCGTAATGGCCGGTTCGCGTGCGCCGCCCATGCGGTCGAGTGTCGACAGCGCGGAGGCGATGCCTTCGGGCGAATCCGATTTGAGAACGTTGGCCAATCCGGGAAGAACGGAATCGCCGCATGTTGCCAATGCCAGCGAAACGGCGGTTCGAATCTCGTCGCGTGGGGCTATCAATTGAGCGAGCAATTCGTTGCAGCCGGAATCGCCCATTTTGGCGAGGGCTTTGGCAGCGCCGTTACGGCTCGCCAGCGTTTTATCGCTCAACATCGCCGAGAGTGCCGGGACGGCGTCTTTTGCGGCGGCGGGGCCGAGATTCTCAATGGCGCTGGCCGCTGCAGCGCGCGCGAGGGAGTCGGTGTGGGAGAGCATCTTTATGAGTTCAGGAAGCGCGCCCATCGCGTCCGGGCCGAGTATGGACAGGGCAGCGATGGAGGAGCGGCGGACATAGACGTCGCTGTCGGTCAGCCCTGCGGTCAATTGAGGGACGGCCTCTTTTGCATTCTTTGCAAATTTTTCGATGAAGGCGGCGGCTTCGCGGCGGGTTAGGACGAGATCACTTTTCATCAGGGGCAGGATGGCTGGAATGGCTTTTTCGCCCATTTTGTCGAGCGCATCAACGCACTTAATTCGCAGAGCGTTTGAGCCTTTCAAACCGTTGATATAAAACGGCAAAAGCGCTGTGGGGACGGGTTTCAATTCGGCCAGCGTCGATGCGAGCATGTTTATCACGTCGGGATGTTTCTCGTTGAGCGCGGCTTCGACAAGTGCCGTTTGGATTTCGCCGGCGGCAGCTCCGAAGCGACGCAACGCTTCGAGCGCCGTCACACGCATTTGCGGGTTTTCGTGCTTCAGAGCCGCGACAAGGATTGGCAGGACAAGTTTTTCGCCTTTCCCAAGTGCTCCAAGCGCGGAGACGACGGCGGCGCGAACGGTTACGTCTTTGTCGTTCGCCGCTTCGATTAACGCGGGGACAGCTTCGCGGGCATGCGATTCGGGGATTTTGATTTCGATCGCGATATCGGGTGGGCTCGGAGGCGTTAACGGTGCGGCCTGCGGTGTTGTTGCATTCGGTGGGGAGGTGGGAGTCGCGGGCGGGGCTGGAACGTGGGCGGCGACCGGGCGAGGCGTTCCGAGGGTTTCAAGAGCGGAGGCGGAGGCTCGGCGAACGGTGGCGCTCTCGTCTTTCAGCGCATTGGCCAGCAACGCGATGATGTCGGAGTCGGCTTCCGCATTCCGGACGGCGTGTTTGATCGATTGGAGCCGCTTGGTCTCGCGCACATCCTTGAGGCCCGCGACGACGGTTTCGCGCGGATATTCCTCGACGCCGTAGACGCCGGCAAAAGGAGCGAGCGCCACAGATGCGGCCAGTCCGAACAGGAGTATTTTATTTCGCATATTTTAGGGTCCGCAGTGTCTATTGTCCCGAATACACCGGTGACAGGCGAGAAAACAAGCAGAGCTGAAATCAGTTCGGTTCATTGACAAGATTGAAGGATCCGGAACCGAACGGATTTCGGCTCTACTCCCGTTGCGGAGGTCTAGGACATCCGATACGATTGATCGGCATGGAACAATTTACTTCCGATCAACAGGCTGAAAGCGATGCGCCGGGATGGGGTGCGCCGTTGGCTTTGGCGGCGCTGATCTTCTGCACGTATTTTTTTCTCTCGACGTGTTCATCCATTTGGGATCGTGATGAAGCCCGGTTTGCGCGCGCGACTGCGGAAATGGTTTCGTCGGGGAATCATCTGTTTGCGACGTTCAATGGCAAGTTGCGTCCAGACAAGCCCATCTTCATTTATTGGATCATGTCGGTGCCGGTTCAGATGTTTGGGCAATCGGAATGGGCGTATCGGTTGTGCTCGGTTTTGGGGACGACGCTGGCGTGTTTGTTTACCTATTCGATCGGGCGATCACTCTTCAATCATCGGACGGGATTGTGGGGGATGGCGTTGCTGGCGACCAATCCGTTGATGGCGTACACAGGGGCTGTCGCAACGAGCGATGCGGTGTTGCTGACATTCATGACGGGGATGTTTGCAATCTTTGCGGATGCATTGAAGAACGAAATAAAGCTCAAGCATGTCGTAGCGTTGGCGATTTTGTTTTCGGGCGGGTTGCTGACGAAAGGGCCGGTGGCGCTGTTGCCGCTGATTCCGTTTATTATCACGCGCCTGGCGATGCCGGGCAGGCCGGACGCCAACGGTTCTGGCGGCGCGATTTTGAAAGTGCTCGTCAGTGTGGGCGTTGCGGTCGGTGTTTTTGCGGCGTGGTTTTTTCCGGCGGATGCGGCGACGCATGGGGAGTTGTACAACCAAATGTTCATGCATCATCTGGTGGAGCGCATGGGCAAACCATTGGAAAACCACGGCGGGTATTCGCCGCAGTATCTCGGTTTTTATTTTTTTGTGATCATCCTCGCGTTCTTTCCGTGGACAATTTACTTGCCGGGCGCGTTGAAGCGGATGACCAAGAGCGATTCATTGTCGGTGGGGCGGTGTCTGCTGTTGACCTGGATCGGGACGATCCTTCTCGTGATGATTGCAATCAGCACGAAACTACCGCATTACATTCTGCCGATCTGGCCGGCGCTGGCGTTGTGCGTCGGGGCGTATCTGGACGCTAGTAAAGGAGAGGATGAACCGGCGGCGGGATGGATGGGAGTGCTGGGCGGGCTACTTTTTATCGCGGTCGCGTTGGGACTTGCTGCGGGGATTGGGTTTGGGCCGGAGTACATTGGGAAATATGCGAAGAAACCGGATCCTGCGTGGTTACCATATGCGGGCGAATCGCACAGCATGCGATCGGTGGTCGGGGCGCTGGGTGTGATTCTGGCGTTACCGATTCTGTTCCGGAATGCGTCGGTGCATTTTGTTTCGAATGCGAAGACGATCCTGGCGTCGGCGCTCATTTTTTTCATTCTTGCGGGATGTTTGATTCTGCCGAACTTTGAGCGGGTGAAGATTTCGAAACTGTTGGCGGAGAAGATTCGCGCTCACGCAACATCCGACTCACCGGTGACGGTATGCGGGTACAATGAGGCGAGCCTGCTGTTTTATGTGAATAAAAAAGTCGAGGACATTATTCCGGAGCACCCAACGGTGCAGCCTGTCGCGGGAGTGAAGATCGGGCCGAAAGCAGACCCGCTGGTGGCGGCGAAGAAAGTCGAGCAGGCGGTTTGCGATTGGGCGAAGGACACAGCCGGTGGCGTGCTGGTAATTCCGAAGCCGATGTTCGAAAAGTACAAGAGCGATGCTAACGTGTCTTCGTTGATTGAGATAGGTTCGGTGACGGGATTCAATTATTCGAAGGGGCATTGGGTGGAGGTGCTGGCGTTGCGGCGACGGAATTGAGAACGTTCAGCTTCCCCTCTTTTTGTCACTCGCAAAGGCGCAAAGAAAAGCCAAGGAAAAAAGGTAACTGCTTCGGTGCGCGAATTGGATTTGCTGGCGTTCGCAAATCCGTGACAAAGGGACGCGTGAAATTTTTATTAGATCGATGTGAACTAAATGGTCCGAATTGTGACCAATAACGGTGCGCAAATTTGGAATTGCTTTTTTGCAGAGGCAGAAATTGAGCGGTCCAGTATAACATATTGCGTCTAAAAATGTGTTTCAACGGGCTTGGTGGACGGACCTGCGGGTCGCCTTCGAGTTTTCTTTAAAGAGGAGAGTTTATGCGCGTTTCTCAAGTCGGCTCACGCGCCATCGGTCTTGGTTTGGTTTTCGCGATGGCGGGGTTTACGCTCGCCATCACGATGGACTCGGGCGAATCAGACGCGCTGGACGTATCGGCCCGGGCGGTTGGCACGAATGGTACGCCCTTGCACTTCACGAATCCGAAGTTGTTTGGAACGACGGGGAAGGCGTTGTTCGGGACGCTGTTGATTCCGGGCACGAGCATACTGGTGAACACGCCGGAGTACGATCTGGGCGACGCGCTGTTCGGATCGGCGATTGTGCGCTACGTCACGGCAGCCGGCGGCGTGAAGCCGTATCGCTTCACTTCGGAGAATTACACACTGACCGACCCTGCGACAGGCAATCCGGTGACGGTGCTGAGTCTGGCGAATGCCATTCTGAACACGAGTTCGACGCTGACGCTGGGCGTATCGGGCATCGTTGCGGGGAAGGCTCCGATTTCGGTTTCGCCGAGTTCGCAGACATTCACAGGACAGAAGGGTTTGCGGTTCAATGTCGGCGTGACAGATGCTTATTTCACGAATACGAGCGCGGCAAAAGGAACCAACAGCAATCCTCAGTTCGGCAATTTCAATCTGACGCTGTACGACAGTGCGACGGCGGGATTCCGGTTCGCGGTCGATTCGCTTCCAGCAGGGCTTTTGGCGACGCCTTACATTTCGAAAATTGAGGTTCTCGGCGGTCGAACTCCGGTCGTGTTCTCGACGGTTTCAGTAACGAACAAATTGACGGGTGTGGCAACAACGCTTTCGGCGTTGGGAATGTTCCTTGCCACCAACGGTTCGTTTTACGGCCGGCCGCTTAACGTTGGAACGTACACGATCGTCGTAAAGGCTAAAGATAATGTGGGGGCAACAGCTCGCAGCCGCAATGCCATGGCGTTCAATCAATCGTTTGATTTGGTGATTGAGGACAATCGCGTCACGTCCAGCGACACGATGACCACGTTATGTTCTGTCTCCGGGGACACGTCTCGGACGAGTGGCGATCTGCTGAGTCTCAAAGGTTTGATCAATGCAGTCGGGCAGGATAATTTCAACCTGCTGAATTCAGATTTCTCGTTCCAGCTGGGCAACATCGGATTTTCGGGACGTCTGGACAAGCACGGAAAGTTCGTGCAGAACAATGGCGGCGGCAGCAAGTTTACTGTGAATATTAATGCGCGCGCGGGCACCATCACCATCAGGGCGGTTCACGGGACGTTTATTTCGGGATTCGACTTGACTGGCGTGACGGCAACGACGCAAACAGTGGATCGTCCGCTGAAGATTGTGATCGGAAATGCGGTGAATTCGACAGAAGTGATTCGCTTCACGTCGTCGGTCAGCGGCACGTCGTACGCGTTCAATTTCGCGCTGGGTTTGAAGGGCGCGAACGCGACGGGTGGGTTCCAGATTATTTCAGTGCACGGTCGTGACGATGTAGCCATAACCGGCGCTTCCGGCGATGCGTGGCGCGTCGGCTTCGTCGCTCAACCTCGACTGGACGGCGTGGTGGCCAATCCGAACAATCAGCACGAAGGCATCGACAACGTGGCTTCGATCAATGTTCGAATCGGTGGCGGTTTTGCGCAATTGCTGACGGGGCCCAAGATCGTCGGGGCAGGACCGAAGATCAATTTTGCCGGTCAGCCCACCGATGGAATTCAATCGTTTAAATTCGATTCGAAGTCGGCGAAGGGAATGGTCACTACGCGAGTGTTGTCTTCGAAAATCACCGGCATCCCGACGGCGGCGAACGCGGTGAAGACCAGCAATATCTACTTCCCGCTGGGGCTGGATATCAAACGAGGCGATCCGAAACTTGCGCCGAATTACGCGACGTTCATCGGCGAACACGCGCGGCGTATCTTCGGTTCAGGCTCGAATTACACGGACAAGCCGCCGGCGCGCCAGGTGCCGGGCATTTTCTAGAACACATCGTTCCCGTTTCGACCGTTCGCACACCCGATCCGGATTACGTTATCCGGATCGGGTTGCGACGATGCGAAACTTCAAACCCGACTGTTGAAATTTGAAACTCATGTCAACACACACTCAACCCCTATCCACTCAAAATGACGCCCCCCCCGGCCCCGGTCATGACATCGATAAGACGCATGTTGCGCATGAACCGGCGGCGCCGATTTCAACACCGATGCTCGTGGCGTTCGCGATTGTCCTCGTTGGCGGTGCCGTGCTGATCTTTGGCCGCGATCATTTTGCTGAAAACGCGATGTTCGATTCGATAAACGGCAGCGAAGCCGTGATTCGTCACGTGCTACACGAAAAAGACGGCAGCGGAAAATACGTGGCCATCAAGCCCAACGGCCTGGCTGAAGATTACGGCTTGGTGCGGATCAACAAGGAACGCGAAAGTGTCGCGGCGTATATTTCGCTGTGCGATCGGGTTGATCCGGCGGCGGGGTTGCGGCTATTTCGTCGTGCAATGACCGAGGGGACCAAGAGCGCGAAACTGGTGGCGATCCACAGCGCGAATTATCTGGCTCACAGCCAGCCGACTCCGGCACCGCAGGCTGAAAAAGGTGTGCTGGAAGCGAGCGATTTTAAATTGCTGCTGGACGCGATGGATTTGAAAAAAGAACCGGACATGGACGTGCGCAAAGCGGCGCTGCATGCGGTATCGGATTTGACGGTCATCGTGAATCCCAGCGCGATCGCGGCACTTAAAGCCGATCCGAAAGCGGAGACGAATTACACGAAAGTTTCTGCGGCGATGGAGACAGCGGCGAAAGATAATCTGGACGCTGACACCAAAGATACTTCCGAAACGACGAAGGAAGCCAACGCGATTGATCGCCGCCGCGACATCAAAGTTGCACTCCACAAGGACCTCGTGAATAGCAAGCCGGTGCTACTGATTCGCTGGAGTACCCCGACGTTGTGTCTGGCGTGGTGGGCAGAGCAGGTTAAAGAAGGGGCGAAGTGGGACTTTGAGATGCAGCGGTTTGTGATTCCTTAACGGCGGTTTAAAGTTCAAAGTTCAAAGTTCTAAGGTGGGGGCAGATGCCGTCACCTTTTTTTTATTGGTCTAGAATTCGTCGAAATTTAGCGACGGGCGCACGTCGTTGGTTTATGAGCGATGATCTTTAGAATTTTTTGTCTGTACGTCGCCTCGAAAATCTACCATAATATACAGCAACGGAACGCCATTTCCGATTGGGAAAGGAAGCGCCTGCCATGTTTTCGATTCGCCACACCCCCGAAATGCGACGCCAGCACAGCTCCAAGGGCTTCACACTCATTGAATTGTTGGTCGTGATGTTGATTATTTTGATTTTAATGGCTGCGCTGATGCCGGTTTACAGCAAGATTCTGTTGAAAGCGAAGAAAGAAGCGACGCAGGGAATGATTGGCACGTTGGCGGCAAGTCTGGAGCGCTACAACGACGCATTCGATTCGTATCCGCCAAATTCGGCAAGCGGTGACGATGACGGGACGTTGTATGATTATTTAAATGGAAAAAACGGCCGCGGTGTTGCAGCGAATGTCGGGACTCCGCGCGAAAAACATTTCGAGCCGTTCCTGACGCTGGGTAAAGAATACATCAAAGCCAGCACGGGCGGCGACAAACTGATCATCGTTGATTCGTGGGGCATGCCGATTCATTATTTCAATTGCAAGGCGTTCGTCCAGGGCAGCGGCGATTCAAAGTTGTGCCACAATCCGACGAGCGTTGATATTTATTCCACGGGACCGGACAAACTGAAAGATGCAACAACGAGCGAACCGGGCAAAGAGACCGTGCCGGAACGTGGCAAGTTATCACCCGCTGAGAAGGCGAAGAGCGACGACATCAGTAACTTTTAAGAGTATAGAAAGGAGGCAGCAAGATGACGAGTTCAGCCATCCGTTTTGGTCGAGAGAAATCAGTCGCAAAACGACCGCAGAACGGCTTTACCATGCTCGAATTGTTGATTGTCGTATCGATCATCGGCCTGCTTTCGGTCATGAGTTTCAAAGTGTACGGGAGCATGATTCAAACAGCGAAAAAGGTTAAAGCGTCGACGCAGGTTCAGGCGATTGTGGTGGCGGCGGAGCAGTATTTCGATGAATTCAAGTCCTACCCGCCGGATACGGGATTGTTCAAAAGCAGCGATTCGGCTCCCAAAGGCATCGCTGCGGGTTCGATGAAATACGTGATTCACCGCTATCTTGGAATGGAGATTACCGACAAAATTACGGGGCATAAAGCCGGACCGTTTATTCGCGACATGGACGATTCGAACTTGAAGGGGCCTGAGATTGATATCGATGGGCGCTCTTGCAAGATTTATAGCGATCCGTGGTGGAAGGCGGGCGAGGACGACAAGCACGGCTATGAATTGTATTGCAAGCATTCGACCTACGATCCCAAGACACGCAATCCAAATGTCAGCATGCCGTATGACGACACGGTTCCGAAGGATCAGCAGATATTGGAAGTCAAAGCGTGGTGCAACGGGCCGGATGGAAAATCGAGCCAGAGCGCTCCGTTCATGCCGGGGGTAAGGGCTCCGGAAGACGAAGACAACATCATGTCGTGGGCGAAAGGAAAATAGCCATGTTCAAGCCATCCAAGGGAAACGGCGCACGTTCGGGTTTTTCGATGATCGAACTGTTGGTGGTCATGTTCCTGATCGCCTTCATGATCGCCTTTTTAACGAAGGTCTTTGTTGACAGCACGAAAAACGCGAAGATCAAAGCGGCTCGCATTCTGCTGCACAAATTGGATGTTGCGCTGCACGAATACTACGCGGATTTTGG
>JANXLS010000770.1 GCA_025355035.1 Planctomycetota bacterium
GCCATCGCGAACAGCCCGCGCTATGAACACTCCATCCCGGCGTTGAAAGCGTCGCGCAAATTGGACGAGTTGAACAAGAACGAAGAAACGCGAACGCGCTTAAAGATTGAATTCATGGCGAAGGCCGACAAAGATGCTCCTGCGTTGTTGAACGCGGCGAAGAATTTCGCGACCAACGACATGCCGAAGAAGGCGAAAGAGAAGCTCGAAACGGTGCTCGACCGCTATCCTGGTACTCCTTACGCGGACGAAGCCAAGAAGCAGCTCGAGCAATTGCCCGCGTCGAATCCGACGAAGTAGAATACGATTTCCATCCGGCACGGAACGAGGCGAGCGGAGCGAAAAACTCCGCTCGCCTCGTTTTAAATGGATTTCGAATTTCAGTTTCTGATTCTACATTCCCACAATTTTTGATATGACTACATCCCCAATTCGGAATCGGGCGAGTCGGTTATGCATTCCATCAGAGAGCAATTGAATCAGGTTCGTCGCGCGGCGTGGGCGGGGATCATCGGGGCGACGACGCTTGCGGTGTTGAAAATTGTCGCGGGATTGACCGGGCATTCGTTTGCGCTTATCGCGGATGGTGTCGAAGCGTGTGGCGATGCGGTGTCGGGAATGATCGTGCTCTTCGGCGTCAACGTGGCGGAACAACCGCCGGACGACGAACATCCGTACGGTCACTCGCGCGCGGAAGACATCGCCGGGAGTACGATCTCGACGATGATGCTGGTCTCCGGATTCCTGTTGCTGTGGAGCAACGCGCTCGGACTTTACAACGACGTGAACGACAAGACGGTTCATCCCATTCCGCATGTCTGGACGATCTGGCTGATCCTCTTTTCACTGCTCGTCAAGATCTGTTTATTTATTTATAAGCGTCGAGTTGGGGCGAGTGTTCGATCGGTTTCGTTGCGCGCGGATTCGTGGAATGATTTCAACGATTCCGTCTCGGCGCTGGTCGTGCTGGCGGGGTTGGTGCTGTCGCGCGCGGGTTTCGAGTGGGCGGATCGCGCGGGTGCGATTATCGTGTCGCTGCTGATCATTTACACGTCGCGCATGGTATCGCGAACGGCGCATGCGGCGCTGCTCGATCAACAGGCACCGCCGGAAGTGCTCGAGGAATTGCGAAATACGACACGGTCTGTTGAGGGCGTTGTCGATGTCGAGAAACTGCTCGCGCGACGCTCCGGGCTGATGTACTTCGTCGATCTGCATTTGGAAGTCGACGGTTCCATGTCGGTGCGCGAAGCTCACGCGCTGGGGCACGTGGTCAAAGCGCGCTTGAAGGAGAGTCGCCCGGACATCGCCGATGTGTTGATTCATCTCGAACCCGCGGGGCATTCGGACTACTGATTCCTGGTGCGTTTTTGGGGTGCGGCATTTTTTGTGGCTTCGACGGCATTCATTGTTTGGATCTGTTCCTTAAAATCGTGGCGGACGTACTTAGTTTCGGACGCGGCTTTGTGACCGCGAAGGCTGGAGTGAGCAGCGTGGTAGATTTGATCTTCGGGTACAAACAGAACCGAATGCAGATTGCTCGTCATTGAAACGGGGCGGCTCATTAATTGAATTGCGCCCGCTTCGTCCAATTTTCCGAAGCCATCCTGAGTGCGTTTGCGAAGGTTGTCGTAGCGATCGCCGACGGAGAGCAGCACGCAATCTTTGACGGGATTGGGTAGCAGCGCGTGCGCTTCGCCCTGCTTTAGAAACTCGATCTTCTCCGGCCACGCGGCGACGCCCATCGCGGTGCGCGTTTTTCCATCGGCGATCACGTAATAGTACTCGCAGGTGCGCTTTGCTTTTTCGAGGATGCCGCGAGCTTGCTCGAGCGTTTAGGCGTGTTCCAAAACGCGGCGCAGGAGAAAGGCCATCGGC
>JANXLS010000805.1 GCA_025355035.1 Planctomycetota bacterium
ATGGCAGCGCGACGTTCTCGACAATGTTCGACTGGCTCAACAAATTGAATTTCTGAAACACGAAGCCGATCTTGCGATTGCGCAACATTGAGAGTTGGTCGTCGTTCAAGCCGGAGACTTCGACGCCGTCGAGTTTGTAACTGCCGCTGGACGCGCGATGGAGGCAACCGAGCACGTGGAGGAGCGTGCTCTTTCCGGACCCGGATTGGCCCATGATCGAGACGAATTCGCCGCGCTTGACGGTGAGCGTGATGCCTTTGAGCGCGGTAACGGCGTGGCCATCCATGCCGTAGGTCTTGATCATGTTTTCGATCTTTAAAACCGGCACTTCGGCGAAGAGAATTGCGGTGTCGGCGGGGTTGAGCGGTTCCATAGCAGTAGCGGTTTCGCCAGGGTTCATCGATGAATCTCCGCCTGGCTGATGGGGCGAGAAGGGGACGGCGCGTCTTTTTCGGACGCCGTTGTGGAATCGTCGCGGTAGGGGATGGCGGCTTTCGAACGATCGGCCACACTTTCGCCGCTCGCGAGGCCGGAGAGGATTTCGACATTGGCGTTGTCGGAGCGACCGAGTTTCAACTCGCGGTGTTCGAGTTTTCCGGCCTTGTATACTTCGGCGTATGGAGTGCCTTCGTTTGAGTAACCGATCGACTGCCACGGAACGCTGAGTGCTGAACCGCCGACCCCGAGATCGAGTTTGACGTCGACTGTAAAGCCGACGCGGATGCGATTCTTGATGTCGTCGTTTAAGCCAATGAATGTCATTTTGACCCGCACGACATTGACGAAGGCTTCACCGGAGCGACGCAAGGCGAGTGATGAAAGGGCGATGTTTTTGTCTTGAGCGGTGACGGCAATTTCGCTGACTTCGGCTTCGAACGAAAGATCGGGGAGTGCCGGGAGGAACACTTTGGCGCGCTGGTTGAGATGAACGTTGCCGATGTCCATTTCGTTGATCCACAATGAAATGATGAGGCTGGATGTGTCGAGGAGCGTGCAGAGATCGGAGCCTTCGGGGCGCGTCTCGCCGACTTGAATCGGGCTTCTGTTTTTGTCGGAGCCTTTGAAGATGGCCTGGAAGATGACGCGGCCCTTAATGGGTGCGCGGACGGTGGCGGATTCGAGGCGCTGTTTGCGGCGCGAGAGGTCGCGTTCGAAATTGGCGAAGGACATGCGCGAGAGTTCCAGAGCGGCTCGGCCGGTTGCGAGGTCGGCTTTGCGATTGAAGATCGTGACGTTGAGTAATTTGCGAGCGTCGGCGACGGCGAGTTTGGCGACTTCGATCAGCGCGGGTGTGGTGCCCTGCTGGGTCAGATCGAGGAGCGTTTTCGTGCGCGCGCTTTCGACTTTTGCGTTCGCGAGCGCGAGCTGTTGTTTGCGCAAGGCGGCCTCGCTGTTGAATCCGCGTTTGGTGAGTTCGGCCATGGCGTCGGTCTGAACCTGCTGCTGTTTGCGATCCAATTCGGCAGAGTCGTGCGTGAGTTGAACATCCTTGAGATCGTCGGGGAGCGGGAAGTCGACGGCTTTTTTCAAATCGAGCAGGGCTTTCTGCAGATTCAATTTTTTCTGGCGAATAAGGTGTGCGTATTTTTTGCGGGTAGTGGCGATTGCATCTTCAGCCAGACGCACTGCGTCCTGACGATCGCCGAGATCGCGATCGCGGAGTTCGATGTCGTCCTGGAGTAATTTGGACTCAAAGGTGACGACGGGATCGCCTTTTTCGACCAGCAAGCCGTCGTCGGCGCGCCAGGTGATTTCACCGGCGAAACTGGTCAACACGGGGCGCTCAAGGGATGCGGAGATGGCTCCGATTTCGTGGAGCACGGATTCGATTTTACGCGGCCGGACAGTGAGCGTTCGCGGTGGCAGTTCTTTCGTCAGGAAAAGAGGAGCGAACCAATACGCGGCAGCGGCCAGTGTGGCGAACGCAATGAGAAAACTGAGTGCGCGCAGCGTGCGGCGGATTTTGGCGGGACGCGACGCTTCGGTCAGGAGCGCGTCTGTTTTGCGGCTGCCGTGGTGGGGCGGGGGCGTAGCCAATTTTAAGGGATGACGGTTTTCGTTCACTCTCTCGCTCGCAGATAAACAAGACATCACGGGTTCGTCGCATTTTCCGAGAGCGTCAGGCGCTCGCCGGGTTCGATTCCTTCGATGGCAGCCCAGAGTTCGCTTTCGTCTTTTAATGTGATTTTACGTTTGATCGTCGTGCCGTTTGGGCCCGCCATTGGGGCGATAACATCCCCATCTTTTTGTTTGACCAGGGCGGCGCGCGGGACGACGGTGGCGTTGGGGATTTGGTTCAGGACGATGTCGATGTCGCAGCGCAAACCCAGGCGCAGGATGGGGGAGTGATCGTTCAATTCGACTTCGACATCGAAAACTTTTCGATTCGCGGTGCCGGAGATCGCGGTGGTGTCGTCCTGGAATTGTTCGAATTCGTCGCGGCCCTGTTCGGAGATTTTGACCACGATGCCTTCGAACGGTTTACCGGTCCAGCCCGCAGGCGTGACCTGCGTCTTCATGCTTTTGGAGATGCGGCTCACGTGACCTTCGTCGACGGAGAGTCTGACTTTCATTTTGGAAAGATCGGGGATCGTCAGGAGTTCCATGCCGTCGTAGACTTCTCGTCCCGGCGCGAAACGGAAACCGTGGGAGGTTTTGCGCGGCACGATGAGGCCCGAACACGGGGCGCGATAGGTCGTCTTCGAAATGTTGGCATTGAGTTCAGCGAGTGCTTCTTCTTCGCGCTGACGTTTGACGTTGAAACGTTCGTCGACAGCTTTCATATTGCGTTCGAGAAGTTCGACTTTTTCCTTCGCGGCGTTGCGCGTCTTTGTCGCCTCGCTGACCTTCAAGCTTTGGTCGGCGACTTTAACCGGATCGATGATGTTGAGTTTGCGGTGGGCGATGTCCATCTGCAAAACTTTGAAGTGTTGTTCGACGGATTCGGCCTGCTTCTGGCGGAGTTCTTCGACGGATGCGTAACCCAATTTGGCCAGTCCATCGATCGCAGCGAGCTCCTCGTTTTTTGCGACGAGCAAAACCTGATTGTTTTCAAGATTCATCTGTGCGTTGACTTCGTCCGCTGGCGTTGGCCCTTTTTTGATTTCTTCGAGGCGCAACTGTTCGAGCTTCAGGCGCAGTTCGTAACTCTTCACATCTTCACGGGCGAGGTTCAGAATTTTGAGTGAGGCTTCGCGAAGGCTTTTGTAGGCGGCAGCGTTTTCGCCCATGGTTTCCTCGTACTCGGCTTTGATGTCTTCGTGCGGGCGAGGATCGAGGCGGAGAACGATTTGATCTTTCTCGGCCATGGAACCTTCGGCAGCGATTTCAAGAATCGTCCCGGCGAGTTTGGTGTAAATGCGTTCTTCGTTGAGCGGTAAAATCACGCCGGTGCGATGCAGCGCGTGAATGAACGTACGGCGTTCGGCGGCGATCGTTGTGGCGGTGTCAAGCTTGGGTTTGTTGTTCTCGGAATACCCGTACCATCCCGCGGCGACGAGGGCGGCTAGCAGCGCAACTTTTAAGATGGCGCCGACGATGGAACGCAACGGCGAAACGGGGCGGAAGACGTCGTCGGGGCGTGTGCTCATGGGCGGCTCCGATCGATTTTGGCGGACGGGGTTGACGGTGAATTGGAAGCCGGGGCGTTTTTTTCAGAGGGCTTTTTTTCGGACGGTTTGCCACTCTTGCCGGATTTGGTCGGACCTTTTTGCGGCGTCGCTGCGATTTCGCGCACCTGTTGCTGGACCACGATGGGAACGTAGATTTGTTCGCCGGGATTCAAGCCGCTGGTGACGACGACTTTGCCGATGGAGGAGCGGCCAAGTTCGATTTTCCGGACGGTCGGCGTGCTGCTTTGCATGACCATTACGGACGACGTGCCATCGATGGTGCTGACTGCCTGTTCGGGGATGACGATGACGTCGGCGAGCGTTTCTTCTGGAAAATCGACGCGGGCGCGGAAGCCTTCGCGGAGATGTTTGGGGTCGCTGACGTCGAGCTCGACTTCGACGTCGAAGACTTTGACCCCGGAGAGGCCGAGGGCTTTGATGTCGGCGTCGGAGAGTTTCGAATTGCGATCGCGGGCCCACCCGTCGATCCAAGTGACGTGGGCGGGGTAAATGACGCCGGGGAGCATGTTGATTTCGACGCGCGCGGCGCTGCCGGGATGGGGCGGGCCGCCGTCGTCGGCGGGCGTTCGCGCGATGGTTTTGCGGATCAACGATTCGGGAACCTGTGTGCGAACTTTCATCTTCTCGTAATTGGGGAGATCGATCGGCGCGATCCACGGACTGACGCGTTCGCCGACTTCGGGCTTCTTGTTGTTGCGGTAGCCCATCGTGCGATAAACCACGATGCCGTCGTGCGGGGCGCGAAGGACACTGCGTTCGAGTTCCACTGAGCGTTTGGCGAGCAGGCGTTGTTGCAGTGTGACGGCGCGTTCGGCGGTCTTGATTTTGGCGTTGAGTGCCTTGATCGAATCGCCGTTGTCGATCAATTTGTATTTCCAATCGAGCCGGGCGAATTCGAGGTCGCACTTGGCCTGGTCGCGGTCGTAGGGGAGCGCGCCGTCGAGCAGGATGCGTGCCTGCATTTCGGCGCGTATTTGTTCGATGCGCGCTTTTTCGAGCGCGATGACTTTCGTTTCGTAATCCTGCTTTGAATAAAAGCCTTTGTCGTAGAGCGGCTTGCAGAGGTCCAAATCACCTTGCGCGGATTTCGCGCGCGCTTCGGCTCCGTCGAGCAGATTCTTCGCCTGCTCCTTTTCAACACTGTTGGGGTGTGCTTCCAATTCAGTATTTTTCAGAACGGTGTACTGGGCCTTTTCCAATTCGGTGTGGAATTCGAGAGCGAGGCGTTTGGCTTCGAGATCGCGGGTTTGAATGGCTTGCTCGAGGATTGTTTCGGCGGAGTTGAGGTCTTCATTGATGTGCTGGATGGTTTCGCGGAGATCCTTCGTTTCAAGCGCGATGACGGCGTCGCCTTTTTTGACGACCTTGCCTTCGGGGACTAGGAGATCGATTTTGCCGGGGATCAAAAATGTCAGGCTGGTGACTTGAACGGGGCGGAGTTCGCCATCTTCTTGAATCGCAATTTCGAAATTACCGCGCGAGACTTTAACCCATTCACCGCGGAGGCTGAGGATGCGGGTTCGTGCTTCTTCGACCGCCAACGCGCCATTTGCGGCGACGGGTTGGGCGTAGTGATAGAGGAGCGCAGACAGGGCCGCAAGCCCAACAACAGTCAGAAGAAGTTTAACCCGCATCGAACGTTTCACCGAAATTCCGTTGGCCCCTTTAATCCTGCCTCGGACTGCCTATTTTCATAGAGCAAATCGACGCCGGTGATGCC
>JANXLS010000813.1 GCA_025355035.1 Planctomycetota bacterium
CGAATTTCGCAAAGCTGCCGAAAGACGAACAGGACAAGCGGCGCGATTTGATGAACCAATCGAATTTTGAGGAGATTGTCCAGAAGGCAGTCAAAGCGTACCTGAGTGTTTCGACGAGCGAAGAACGCGCAGAGTTGGCGCCGCTCTATGAGAATGCGTTGAATAATGTTCGGACGATTCGGGGGAACTAACTACGGTTCAAAGTTCAAAGTTTAAGGCATACGGATATGAGGAAATGGAGCTCTCGGGAATTGTCGAGAGGGTTTACGGTATTGGAGATCGTTGCGGTTGTGGCGATCGTGGCGGCACTGGCGTTTATTCTGGTGCCTATGTTTGGTCGTATGCGGGCGGAGGCTCGGCGGACAGTTTGCGGGAACAATTTAATCCAATTGCATCGAGCTATGGTGATGTATGCGGAGGATCGTTTTTCGACGTTTCCGGAGATGGCTTCGCGGCCTTCGATCAACTCGGGCAAGGCGTCGGTTCGAGAGACGTTGATGCCGATGGTGAAGGATGAACGGGTATTTAAATGCCCGGACGACAAGCAGCAATTTTTCGAGACTGAAGGTGCGAGTTACGAGTGGAACGCGTTGTTGAACAAGAAGAGCAAGGACGGGCCTGCGGAGGCGTTTATTGGGTCTGCCCGGACGCCGATGTTTTATGATTACGAGAATTTTCATCCGGACCCGGGGAATGGTTTTGGCGGGAAAAATGTGGTGTTTTGCGATGGGCATGTTGAGCATTAATGCCGGGCTACTTTAAACTTTTTTTACGAAAAGTCGCGAAGTTCAAGCGAAGGCGAGAAAAACCGCTTTTTATCTGGGTTAAGTCTTTGCTGACCTTCGGGCCTTCGTCTCCATTGCATGGGATTTTGGGAAAGTGAAGGGCGGGAATTTTGGAACCGATGCTGGTTGCGAATCGATTAACGAAGGAGTTCGCTCGAAATTCAGGGCGACAGAGGGCGGTCGATGATCTGAGTTTTTCGGTCGAGCGCGGCGACATCTTCGGATTTCTGGGGCCTAATGGCGCAGGGAAATCGACGACGATTCGGATGATCCTGGGACTGATTCATCCGACGGCGGGCAGCGTTGAAGTGGGCGGGTGCGATGTGCAGTCCGATCGGCAGAAAGCGCTGGGGAAAGTCGGAGCGTTTGTGGAGGCTCCGTCGTTCTATCCGTTCCTGACGGGACGGCAGAATCTGGAGATTTTCAGCGGGCTTTCGGGCGGTGTTACGCGCGCGGAAATGGATCGCGTTATTGAATTGGTGGGGTTGAAGGGGCGCGAATGCGATCCAGTCAAAGTTTACAGCCATGGGATGAAACAGCGTCTGGGGCTTGCGGCGTGTTTGCTGCCGAAGCCAGAGCTGCTGGTGCTGGATGAGCCGACGGATGGGTTGGATCCGCATGGGATTCGAACGACGCGGGAGTTGATTTTGCGATTGGCTCATGAAGAAAAGATCACCATTTTTCTATCGAGCCATTTGTTGGGTGAAGTCGAGAATTTGTGCAATCGGATTATGATTCTGGATCGCGGCAAGGTGATTTTGCGCGGGGCGCTGAGCGAGCTGGAACGGGCACATCGGCGGTTGGAGATTCGTGTGGATTCGCCTGTCGCTGCGGCGAATTTGCTGCGGATTAAATACGGGATCGAG
>JANXLS010000827.1 GCA_025355035.1 Planctomycetota bacterium
TAGTCATGTGTGTTTTTTAACGCGCGGTGGCATGTTGTGAAAGTGAAAGAAAAGACTCGTCAATGTGTGATCTGGATTTAAAATACCGGTGTTTGATTTTAATGTCACGCTCGACTTTCGGCGGGTGAGCTATGTTCGCCAATCTTGACGGTCAGCCCATCATGGACGCGTACGACGCCTGCCGCCGCGTTTTTCTACTCACAGCCCAACTCAAACCGCGCTGCAAATACGCGACTGAAAAATTCGAAAAAGTATCCGCATGGTCGGTCGGCAATCACATCGAACACACACTCGCCGTGAACGCTAAAACGGTGCTGATTTTATCGAGCGAAAACGCTCATATCGATCCCGGCACGATTCCGCCGGTCTCCGAACGCGGTCTAAAAATCCTCGAATCCGGGGTCATTCCGCGCGGCGCGGGCAAAGCGCCGGAATCCGTTTTGCCGAAAATGAACAACTACGTCGATCTCATGGACGACGTCGAACGCAACACCAGTCTGCTCGACGGCCTCACCGTCATCTACCGCCAAATCGCCGCCGACACCAGCGTCTATCCCCACCCCGCTTTGGGCGGTTTGACAAAAATGCAATGGCTCCGTTTTTTGGAAATTCACATTCAGCACCACATGAAAATCATCGCCGACATCATCGGCCACAATTCCGGAACCGCGCCGACTCCCCTTCCGCCGAATGTCTACCGACCAGTCGTTTGAGTCGCCGTTGCCCTCTCCTGTTTGGGAAGAAGGTCGACGCAGGTACCCATTTCGAAAAGGGCTGCGCGGGGTGAGGGGAGAGCGTGAAGCTTTAGTTGTGCTCGGGTTAAGCAGGAGTTTTTTCTCCCGCGCCTTCTCGTCTCGTAGTGGTTTAAAGTAGGTTTTCACTCGTTCTCCGCTACAATCCAAACTCGTGCTTGAAGAGTTCACGTCGTCCAAGGAGATTCGTCGATGCGCAAAACCATTCTCGCCCCCAGCCAGCCCATTCAAAAAGTCGATACGACAAAGTGGCTGGACCTCGCGATCATCGCTCAAGTCGAGATCACGTCCGAAGACGAAAGCTATCCGATCGAATCCGCCCTCAGCCCCGGTAACACCGCCGGTTGGCGCGCCGCTCAGCCCGGCAAACAAACGATCCGAATTCTTTTCGATGAACCGCAACGCGTCCGCCACATTCAACTCGAATTCCGCGAAACAACCGGCGCTCAACGCGCGCAGGAATTCTGTCTGAGCAGCTCCACAAATCCAAGCGGCCCCTTCCGCGAAATCGTCCGCCAGCAATATAATTTCAGCTCCGATTCTCCGACTGAAATCGAAAACTACACCGTCGACCTCGTCAACGTCGCCGCGCTCGAACTCGTCATCGACCCCGACCGTAGCGGCGGCGGCATCCGAGCCTCGCTTTCGAAATTCCGAGTCGCGTGATTTCAGTTGCTCCATTCAAACGACGATGGCCGCCGATGAAAAAAAGTGAATTTCATCGGGGCCATTTGCGTATCTGCGTTCCGATCTGCGTTGAAATAAAGTTCGCTCAGTACTTCTCCGGAATGTGCATGGCTCCCGGAACCGGGTTACGGACGTAGTTCGGATTGTGGATGCGCTCGGGCAGAATAATCGTCTTGTGTTTAACTTCTCCATAGGGAATGTGACTCAGGAAATGTGCGATGCAGTTCAAGCGCGCCTTGCGTTTGTCGACGGCGTTGACGACATTCCACGGCGAATCCTCCGTGTGCGTCCGGGCGAACATGATCTCCTTCGCCTTAGTGTACTCCTCCCAGCGACGGCGCGAATCCAAGTCCATCGGGCTGAGCTTCCATTGCTTCATCGGGTCTTTGATGCGGCACATGAATCGGAACGACTGCTCGGCATCGGTGATCGAGAACCAATACTTGAAGAGCCGGATTCCTGAACGCAGCAGCATCCGTTCGAACTCCGGAACCGTGCGAAAGAATTCTTCGGATTGCTCGTCGGTGCAAAAGCCCATGACGCGTTCAACGCCCGCGCGGTTGTACCAACTGCGGTCGAAGAGCACGATCTCGCCGCCGGCGGGCAGGTGCGAAATGTAGCGCTGAAAATACCACTGCGTTTTTTCGCGATCGTTCGGAGCCGGCAGCGCTGCCACGCGGCAGACGCGCGGATTTAAACGCTGCGTGATACGCTTGATCGCCCCGCCTTTTCCCGCCGCGTCGCGCCCTTCGAAGACGACGACTATCTTTTCCTTCGTCTGCACCACCCAATCCTGAAGCTTCACCAATTCGCGCTGAAGCCGGAACAGTTCCGTGAAATAGAAATGGCGAAATTTCCGCTCGGCCTCTTTTTCGGGATCGCTCGGCGGCACACCGTCCTTTGCCGGGTCGCGATCTTCAAATTCAAGTTCAAGATCCTCATCAAGCGAGTCCGTAATCTCCGCGTGAATGCGGCGGAACAATTCCTTGTTCATCGCAGGGTCATTGGCGGGTGCATTGGCGTCCATATTGCATCCTTTCAAAGTAGAGTCGAAATTTCGAATATTCTCCACAAATCTGCGACAGTTTACAGACGGAATTGCGTAAAAAAATGATGAAAAATCCACTGAATCGGTATGACGACATCCATCGAATTCAGCGAAGGTGCCGAGCAATTTTCGCGGAATTGGGATATATATTAACCGATAGAGTCAGGAGGCAAGTATGAACCGAACCGAAACCATACCCATGAACGCAGTCCGCGTCGCGGGAAAAGTGCGTAAAGGAAAGTTCATCGTTAAAGCGCCGTTGCGACTTGCCGACGGAGATGTGGAAGTGACCGGGGTCGATGCGCTGATTGCGGCAGATGCGTTGCGTTTAGGTCTGACGTTGGCTATACACAATCTCAACGATTTTCCCGGCATTCCCGAACTGAAGGTCATCAAGCCCTATTGATCGTCCAATCACTCATTTCCTCGCAAGGTCCCGCATCCATGATCTTCATCGTCATTCTGATCATCCTCTTCGGATTCCTCTATGCGCGGCCACCCAGTTTCAGGCACGGCGGTATGTTCAAAAAGGAAGTCACTCGGCAACGCCAGCGGGGTGATCAACACAAAAACGAATTGCGCGAAAAATCAAAGCACGACGTGCCCAAGTCGTAGATAATCCACATTGATTAAAGCGATTTGAGTTGTGTCTTGAATGCGCCTGAGGTGTTGTCATCAAGGCGTAACCTGATGAATAACCCGAGCTTTTCACGGGACGCGGTTTTCCATGGAATTGCCGACGACGCACATGCGGCTTCGGCAAAAGGTTCAACGCAATGAAAAATGAAAACGATAAAGACGATGGCTTCAACTTCGTTCCGGTTGTGCTCGGCGTGGTCGTCACAGTGCTGGTCATCGTCGGCGGATACAAAATGATCTCCGGCTGGCTCAACAACAAAACGTCTCAAGTCCAGGCCAAGATTCTTTCCGCCATTCGCGATGACGAAGTTCGCGTTCAGGGCGCCAAGGACACCGTCTCGCGCATCGTCGTGGAAATGGAGATCACATTCCCCTATGGTGGCGCGCCTGACAGTGTCGCCGAACTGGGCGTGCGCGACGACAACGAAGGCGTCGTCGATGTCTACTGGGGCCAAGCCGAACCCGAGAAAAATGACATCGAAGCCCGATCCATCACCAAATGGATTTTTCGCGAAGCGTTTTTTCCGATCGACTTCAAACAGGGAAAACTCGTCGGCAAAAACGGCTACCTCTGCTATTTCAAAATGCCACCCGTCGCGCCTTCGCCGAAGAATTAGAGGTGCGATTGAATCAACGGCGTTTTCCGTGAACCTACGCTCGCCGGAACGTAAATGTTATCCGCCGCTGCCTCGGGATCGGTGATTTCAAAACCGGTGCGGTTATTGATCGTACCACCCAGCTTTTTGTCTCGCCCCGGATCGACCAGCACATAGCCGACTTCCTTCTCCACGCCGTCAATCATTTCCTTCAATATAACGTAAGCATACTCGCCGCCCAGCGGCGAATGAAAATCGCCACTTGGGTCGTCTTGAAGACTTTTGATATACGGCCCAAAGTGATTACTTCCAACGGCATGTGTTCGCTGAAGATAAAGCGCGATCATGCGCGAACCGCTGGTGCCGACGTCCGGCGGGTATGCGTTGAAATCGTGA
>JANXLS010000844.1 GCA_025355035.1 Planctomycetota bacterium
TGTATCTCTGACTGAGCGTTCAACGAAGTGCCAGGCCGAAATACGCAAGCACTTCTTCAGTTTGTTATTTTACAGGCCCTAACGCTCTTTACGCGGTAACTTATTTTAACGAGCACCCAAACCGACCCGATGAACACAGAACACTTCACTGACGACATGCTGGCGGACGATCCCTGGTACAAACGTGGCGTGAAGTTCACATGCCAGTCCGGATGCGTCCGATGCTGCGGCGGAGCACCCGGAGACGTGTTCGTGTCGCGCGAGGAAGTGAATGCCATCGCCGCGTTTATGAAGTTGCCGTTGCGTGAATTTGAAGACAGTTACGTTCGGCATTATTCGTCCGGGCTCATGTCGCTCACCGAGCGGCGCAATGGCGATTGCATTTTGCTGGATCCCACTAAAGGGTGCAGCGTTTATGATGTTCGGCCACAGCAATGCCGCGATTATCCGTTCTGGCCGGAAGTGATGAAGAGTGTGTTTTCGTGGATAAAGGAAGCGGATCGATGCCCCGGCATCCAGGTCGGCGAAGTCCACGAGGCGCCAAAGATCGCGGATCTTTTGAAGAGTCAGAAATGAGTGTCAAACGTGCAGAGGTTCTCGCGAAACGCGTTGTGAGCCGTAGCGAAAGGCAATGATAAAGTGGAATGTCAGATGGCAGACGCGAATGGGATGCAACAACCGGCGGTTTCGAAGCGCGCGATCAATGCGGCAGGTGCATTTGCCGCGTTGTTGTTGTTTGTTTTGCCGTGCGCAATGGGCGGATGGATTGCGTTTAGTCAATCCGGGCCGACGTGGTACGAGACGCTGCACTTCGCCGGGCTGTTCGCGCTCATGGTCCTGATCGTGACGTTCAGTGGCGGGCCGGGACGATTGGTAAGCACGGCAACAGGACGGATCCTCGTAGTGGGGTGCGTCGTGGCGGTGACGGTCGGATTGAACCCGGCGTTTCACATTCTGTCAAAAGGCCTCGCGGTCAACGACAGCGTCGTCAACGAGATCGTTCCAATCATCGGCTGCATCTTATTATGGGCGGTGGTGGCGATTTTGGAAACACCGTTGGAATTGAACGCGCAATCCGGTGCAGGGCACTTCGAAGCGCTCTTAAAGCGGCCGGGCATTCGCTTCAATTTATTCCTCGCGACCCTGCTTGTACTTCCTGCGTTGGCGGCGATGAGCGGCATGTCAATAAGTTCTGCGCTGTGGCCTGTGGCATTCGCTGGAGCGTTGTTGTTAGCGCTAAATGGACTCTTCAAATTGGCGGGCACAGCGCGATGCGCACGGGCATTTTGCCTGTTCGTGTTGATCGCGAGCGGAACGACAGCATTAATGGGCTATGCATCCTACAAAGAATTGTTGAACGAATCCGCAAAGACAATCGCCAGTCTCGAAGCCGGGCGAATGGAAGATATGGCGAAGGACTACAATTCAGCGCTGAAGTTGACCGATGCCTATCGCACAAACGGTCCGCGCATCGAATTAGAAACGGCACTGGCGCTGCAGTACGAAAAAATGAATCAACAGTCCGAAGCATTGTCGCATTGGAAGTTCGTCGCGAATTTGAAGAAAATCGAACACAGTTTGTTCCCGCCAATTCAGCGCGTTCTGTGTGCGATGGGAGACAGTTTGCCGCCGTGGCGATCGCTGGTTTTTCAGGGTTTCCCTGCCGTGTCGAATCCGGATATGTCGCCAGGAATCATGCGACTGGCTGAAACGGCGCCGGATACCCGATCGAAATTGTTGGGCGCGTTGCTGGCGTGGGATCGGCAGGCGCCGGAAGTTGAACGCCGCCGGTTGCTCGAAGCCGTGCAGGCGGTCGCGCCGGGCGAGCCGACGTCACTCAATTTATTGCAACGCATGAAAGTGCCGGTGAAAGACGTACCCATGTGGTTGCCGGGCGATTTGATCGTGGGAACCGTCCCGACGATCGGTTCGATTCTGGGCAACGTGGAGGAACTCGGCGAAGTGTGTACGATTGTCTGTCTGAATCCGGGGCGATGGGAGATGAGTCTGCATACTTCTGGAACGCCTTTGCATGAAGAATGGCCGATCGTGCGCGTCGAAATGAATGGCGTTCCGCTGGCGACAACGCAGGTCAATAAGGCGGTCGATTACGATGTTCCCTTTACATTCGATGTGACACGCAACGAGATTTTTAAAGTACGGATCGTGTTGCAAAACCGGCAGGAAGACGTCGAAGCGGGACATGCCGCACGACGCGGATTAACGATTCACGGCATTAAATTCAGTCAGGCAAAGCTCAAATAAATAAAGTCAAAATCAATAATCGACGGACGTAAAGATTGCTCCAAACAAACGGTTTTAGTACGTCCGATAATTCAGCGAAAGTTTACGCCAGTAAAGTCTTGCAATTTGCATAACGTTAATGATAATGCCACGACCTTTGGAGGAACTGTTTTGCGCGGCATTTCTGTGTTGCTGATGCTGACGGCGCTGCTGTCAGCAAAAGCGTGGGCATTGACCCTGGATGAAATTGATATCGGCGAGCAGATTCGCGGCCCGCACCCGACGTTGACTGCCAGCGATTTCACGGGAAAAGTCGTGCTCGTCGATTTCTGGGGCATTCGCTGCGTTCCTTGCATCGCAAAAATGCCGGCTTGGCAGGAACTGTATAACAAATATCGATTTAACGGATTCCACATCGTCGCGCTGGAGCGTCAGGGCAAAACGAATGGCGAGGCGTTTGAGTTTTTCTCCAAAACAACCGCGTTTGCCGGCAATAATTACCAATTTCAATTCACGTATTCCGGTCGCACCATGATTCCCGGTCGGCACATTCCGTTCCTGCCGGTAACCCTGCTTTTTAATTCCGACGGGTACATGTTGGGCGCGGATCTAAAAGTGGAGGAATTTGAAGCGAAGATCAAGGACGCTTTAACGGAAGCACTCGACACCATCTCAAAGCCCGGTGAAGTGGGTCGATTGGCACCTTTGGAAGAGCGATTGAAGAGCGGCAAGAACATGATGGAAACGCTTTCGGACGTGGTCCGCGTCAAAAAGAAAGCGATTGAAGCGAACGACACGAAAGTCATCGCCGAAGCGACTATTTTGCTCAAAGGCGTCTTCGATTGGGCGAACCGAAAATTCGATCGAGCAATGGCCGAAAAAGAAAAAGCTCCGATGATGTGCCTGATGCGCTTGAAGACAGTTGCACGAAGTTTGCCCGGTACGGACATCGGCGACCGCGCTGCAAAGGCCGCCGAGGAAATGGAAAACGACGCCCGCATCGCCAAAGAATTCAAGGCGAACAAAGCACTACGCGACATTGTGACGCTGATCTCCGATTTGAAATCCACCGCAGCGGACAATCGCGACCCGAATGATCCGGAATTCCGAAAAATAAACGCAGCTGCACTGAAGACGATGAAAGACAGTTGCATCCTGTTGCTCAATGTCTGCCCGGAGACCGAAGCTGCCGCCCACACGCAGTTGATCTTCGATGACTTCCGGTTGAAAGAAGTGAATTGAACGCGGCACCAAAACGCGTCCTGATCATTGGCCCTACCCCGCCCCCTTTTCATGGTGTGGCAACATTCATCCGCGATTTGATCCAAAACGCGGATCGCTTTCCCGAACTCGAATTTGATGCACTGGATACGTCCGATCGCCGCGACGCGTCCAATCTGGGACGCTGGGAATCGGGGAATATTTGTTTGGGCTTTTCGAATCTCGCCGAAATGGCATCGCGGCTTTCGCGCAAGCGGCACGACCTGGTCTACGTTCCCATCTCCCAGAACATCCCGGCATTCTTGCGCGACGCGTTGTTCATACTGCAAGCGCGATTGTTCGGCGCGCGCGTTGTGCTGCACTTGCATGGCGGACATTTTCGCGAATTCTACGACAACGAAACACCCGGATGGTTCCGCCTGATCGCGCGATGGGCGCTCAACCGGGCCGCTGCCGTCGCGGTGTTGAGTTCCGAATTCCGGCCGCTCTTTGAAGGCCTGGTTCCCAACGAACGCATTCACGTTGTCGAAAACGGAGTGCCGGATTTGTTCGGCGTCCTGGCCCACCCGGCAACATCAACTCCTTCATTACCGACTGTTCTGTACATGAGCACGCTCGCCCGGACAAAGGGAATTCTGGATTTGATCCGCGCAATGATTCCGTTGCGAAAATCCGTTCCTGGCGTTCGGCTGCGAATCGCCGGAAATTGGTCGGAGGAGAAAACGCGCTACGAAGCGTTAGCGTTTATTGCTGAAAATACATTGAGCGATTGCATCGAATTCGTCGCTAACGTCGATGGCGACGCCAAACGCGATTTTCTGTTGAGCGGAAGCGTCTTTTGTCTGCCGTCACGTTATCCTTACGAAGGACAGCCGCTATCGTTGCTGGAAGCCATGTCGGCAGGATTGCCTGTGCTTTCGACGCGACAAGGGGCAATTGGCTCGATGGTTGTGGACGGAGAAGTTGGTCGATTGCTTGAGCCCGGATGTACGTCCGAGGAGATTGCAGCGGCCCTCGCCGCGATGCTTTCGGATGCGAGCGTTCTCCGCGCACAAGCTGCTGCCGCTCGGCACCGGTACTGTGAAAAGTACACGTTGGATCAATGTCATCGGCGTTTGGTGGACGTCCTCATGACTTCGCTTCAATAGTGGGGATTAGTGTAGCACAATTCCACGCGGGTTCGATCTGCGTGCAGAGCGAATTGCGTTCGTCCTCGGAAAGAAACGCCGCGCGCGCGGCGTTGAGTGCGCACCGTTTCAGATCGTCGAACGAGAGGCCCATGCGCTCGGCTGCCAGCGCATACTCCTCGCTGAGTGTTGTGCCGCAGACGCGCGGGTCGTCGGTGTTGATCGTGACGTTGACGCGCGCGTCCAACAGCTTTTTGATCGGATGATGCTCCACGTTCGCCACGGCGCGCGTTTGGAGATTTGATGTTGGACACATCTCAAGAGTCACGCCCGAACGAGCGAGTTCCGCGATGACGCCAGCGTCCTCTATCGCTCGAACGCCGTGCCCGATGCGATCAGCATTCAGCCGCTCACATGCTTCGATGACGTTGGCTGCGCCCGGGCCGTTTGGGTCTTCGCCGGCGTGGATGGTGATCTTTTTGCCCGCCAATTTCCAATCGCGAAACGCGTGCATGAAAATCTCAGCGCAGTGCGATTCGTCGCCCGCCAAATCCAAGCCGCAAAAGGCCGCACCGATGGGCCGGTCCAAAAGATCAAGCGCGGGTTTGTTCGTCTCAAATCCGAAATGCCGCGCGCAAGTTGCAATGAACTCAACGCGAATGCCGCGTTTGACCGCAGCCGATCGCGCACCGCTCACAACGGCTTCAGCGGCAACTTCAGCCTGTTCGACGGAGACCTGCGCATAAGCTCCATCGCCTTGCACCAATCGTCGCGCGAACGACACGGGTGAGAAGCGAAGTTCCAAATACGTCACGCCGTCTGCTGCTGCATCCTCGACCGCTTCAGCGGCGACGCGTTCAACATTCGCTTCGTTTCCAAAACAAAAACGCAACGTATTGAATTTATCGAGGAACGGAATGAATCCGGGCGCAGTGCCTTTTTCGACCGTGCAAGCGGCTTTAAATTCGTTGAATGTCTTGAACCGCGAGCCGCCGTATCGGCTGTAAAATTCCCAGAGCGTCTCGGATCGCATCGCACCTTCGAGATGGCAATGCAATTCGATCTTCGGCAATGCGCGCAAGTGGGCGAGAGAGAGCATGAGTGAACTTTAAAACGGATCGCTGCTCGGTTCAAATCCTAAAACTTGCGCTTCGATCGAACGGGCGCTTCGTCCCGCGCCGGCTTTTTTAATCGAGCGACGTCGATCCAGCGCATCAGCGTCGTCAAGGCGTGGCGCGATTCTTTCAATTTGGGCGAGACGCTCGGATCGCAGATGATCGGGCCGCGATATCCGGCTATGTGAAGCTGCTCTATCAAATCTTCCCACGGGATCACGCCTTTGCCGAGGCTTGACCACTCCGCTCCCATCATGCCTTTGTGAACGCCGTCGCGCAGGTGGACCGTCTTTAATTTCGGCATGACGATTTCGATTTCGTTGAGCCCCGAACCATCGCCCGCGGCGAAGCATTCGCCGACGTCCCAGTCCAAACCGAGGTTGGGAGCTTCGAGCGTTTCGATGATCGCCATCGCTTCTTCCGCCGTTCCGGCGCACGATTCGTGACACGTTCGCATGACGACTTCGAGTTTTTCGGACGCCGCGCGTCTCATGAACGCGTCCAGAGCATCCATGCACTCGTCGTCGGGTAATGTGATGGGCGGCGCAGCTTCGCCTTCTTCAAGATCGGGGTCGTCACCCAAGTCATCGACGTGACAGCCGAAGATGCCGACGCGCTGGCAGTTCAGTTTTTTCGCGAGTTCGAAAAGCTGCGTGATGCGTTCGTCGCTGGGAAGGCCCTCTTCGTTCATCGGCTTCGAAAAAAACTCCGTCGCGATTTGCGTGATGCGAAAGCGTTTTACATGGACCGCCTTTTCGGCTTGAGCGAGCCAACGTGGATCGGCGTCGAGTACGCCATCGAAGCCGAGTTGCCGGAGCTCAAATTCGCGACAGCCGCATTCGTGCAGCAATTCGAGTGCAGTGTTGATGTCCGACGAGATTTGATCGCTGACGATTGATGCGCGCATAACGTCCCTTTGCCAACGAAGAAAGGCAACAGCGATTTAACATCGAATAACGCGAATCGAGGCGAAAGAAGGGAAAGTTTTTTAGAGGGGTAGGCGAAGTATCTCCGTAGTCCCCTCTAAAAATCCTTCGCGAAGATTCGCGCCGATTCGCGTGATTCGATGCTAAAAATGCCGTTGCTGTTACCCGCCGATTTTCGCTTCGCCTTTGTGCTCGCGATTTTGGCGCGACGCGTTCGTGCCGTCCCAGCCACCTTGCGGGCCGTGGCACTTTTTGTATTTTCGGCCAGAGCCGCACGGACACGCATCGTTCGGACCCGGCTCACGCGCGTTCTTGCGGATCGTGTCGACGGGCTTGAGCTTCTCGCCGCCGTGTTCGCTTTGCGCGGCCATTGCCGCGGAGCCTGCACCCATTTCGGCTTGCGGGCCCGAGACCGTTTGCGTGCCGGAGAAGATGCTGCTGGCTTCGGCGTGAGTCGCCTGCGCCTGGTCTTCGTTCCACACACTTTCCATTTCCTGCTTCTCGACTTCCACGCTCATTTCCATGCGGAGCAACATGTCGGTCGTCTGCTCTTTCATGGACGCGAACATTTCTTCGAAGAGCTGGAAACCTTCGCGCTTGTACTCGAGCTTCGGATCTTTTTGCGCGTAACCTCGGAGATAGATGCCTTCGCGCAGCGAGTCCATGCCGTGCAAATGATCCTTCCATTTCGAGTCGATCACGTCGAG
>JANXLS010000891.1 GCA_025355035.1 Planctomycetota bacterium
TGGCTGGGACGCTATCGGCGTTTAAGCAAAGACTACGAAGAACTAACGGAAAGCAGCGAAGCTATCATTCACATTGCGATGATCAACTTGATGCTGCATCGACTTCACAAAGAGTAGTTTTCGACTTTTCGTACAGGCTCTGAGAGATTCTCGCACACCGTGGTACGCAAAAGCATGTGGCGCGCTGACATTGCTTTACGCGCTGTCACCGATTGACCTAATTCCCGACTTCATCCCGATTATTGGATACTTGGATGATCTTATAATAGTTCCGCTTGGTCTGTGGCTTGCCCGCCGTCTCATTCCGCATCTTATATGGGAAGAATGCAAGGTCGAAGTCCAGCGTCGCTCTCTTGGTCGACCAAAGAAGGACTGGCGCGGAGCGCTGATCGTCGGGGCCATTTACGTGGTTTTTTTATGTGTTGTTGGCGTTTATGTCTATCGGTACGTTCGCTGCTAACTGGTGCTGTGGCCAATTGACAGCCACTGTCCAGGTTCGCCTGCGTCGATTGCCGAACGCTCAACACAATCATCCTCCTATTAAAACGAAGTTCAGACGAATCACCGGCTCCGGCTACACCGCGTTGTCCATCGATTTGCTGCACGTCAGTCACACTACATCCTTGTTTATCCTTCACTATGAATAGGAGTCACCCTGTGAGAGAAATCGCTCGCGTAAGTCAGGGATTTTACCCAACCCAAGATCGGATCGTTCATGCCGTCGCGAATCTATTCAAAATGCCGCACCCGCGAACGGGTTCAGTTGTCACCCTCGATGCCGGCTGCGGCACCGGCAGAGCCATTCTTGATCTTCGAGAGCACTGGCTCCATCGTCAGCCGGATTTGAATGTCACGTTGCTAGGCATCGAGTCCGACAAGTCCCGCCACGAAAAAGCTGCCGCCATGCTCGGCCCAAACAACGTCCTCTGGAGCGCGATTGAAGACGCAACGGTTGATCATGCGGTGAGCCTGCTCTGGTTCAACCCGCCCTACGATCGCATCCGCGGCGCCGGGCGAACGGAAGCCGCGCTGTTCAACCGCGTCAAAGAATGGCCCGCACGTAGCACCGGCTTGTTGTTGATGATCGTGCCGGGTTACGTGCTGGCTGATGTCGAAGTCGGTCTCGCCGTTGCCGTCGAGCGCGATTACGAACTGCTGGGCCTCTGGCGGTATCCCGAGCCGGAGTATCAGGAATTCAAACAGTGCGTCCTGCTGGCGCGGCGTCGAGAGAAGGCTCTGAACAAAACGAAGCTGACGTTCCCGCGGTGGGCGGCTGAGCCGTCGAGGTGGCCGGTGCTGCGGGACGACATGAAGCCCGTTGCCACACTTCATCCGGTGCAGAAGGGCGTCACGCTCCGCCGCACACGCCTAGGCAACGATGTGATCGTCGATTCGATCAGCCGTTCACCGCTCCGTTCTGGACTGCTCCGTGAAGCCGCCGCACCCGCGCCGCCAATCGGTCGTCCGCTGCTGCCCCTGAAGGCCGGTCATCTCGCCCTGGCGCTCGCGGGAGGATTGTGTGACGGGATCATCGACAGCAACGGCACCCGGTTCCTGATCAAAGGGACGCTCTCGTCCGCCGT
>JANXLS010000901.1 GCA_025355035.1 Planctomycetota bacterium
CCCGATGGAACACGTCTTGCCGTCGCGGGCGGATTGCCGGGCCGCATGGGTGAAGTGCAGGTTTGGGACGTCGAAAAGCGAAAGCTGAAAGTCTCCGCACCGATCACGTACGATACCCTTTACGGCGCGAACTGGTCGCCCGACGGGAAGTGGCTGGCCGTCGCGGGCTTCAACGAAGTCCTCCTGCACAAAGCCGACGGCTCCGGTCTCGAAGCGCGTCTGATCGGCATGTCCGAGCGCATCGAATCCGTCCGCTTCTCCCCCGACGGAACGCGCTTGGCTGTCGCTGGTGGATTGCCGGGACGCATGGGCGAAGTGCAGGTATGGGACGTTGAAAAACGAAAGCTGAAAGTCTCCGCTCCGATCACGTACGACACCTTATATGGTGCGAGTTGGTCGCCTGACGGCAAGCTGATCTCCTTCGGCTGCGTCGATTTCACCGTCCGAGCCATAGACGCTGAAACGGGCAAACAGGTGCTGCAACAAGGCTCGCACAACGATTGGGTGCTCGACACCGCGTTCTCGATGAAAGGGGACCACATCATTTCCGTCGGGCGTGACATGTCCGCGAAACTGACCGAAGTCGCAACCCAGCGTTTCGTCGACAACATCACGTCGATCACCCCCGGCGCCTTGCGCGGCGGTCTGCATTCGGTCGCGTCACTTCCAAGCGAAGAACAGGTCCTCGTCGGCGGCGCCGACGGCGCACCTCAATTGTATCGCATCCAGCGTCTGACAGCCCGCAAGATCGGCGACAACGCTAACCTGATCCGCAAGTACCCGGAAATGACCGGACGAATTTATTCCGTTCGCATGAGCAAAGATGGCAAACAATTCGCCGCCGCCAGCTCGCTCGACAACAATGGGCAGGTCGTCGTTTACGCCTTCGCTCCGAACGAAAAAATATCCGACAAGATTAAAGCAATCCAGGCGAAAGCCGCGGACAAACGCAGCAACGAAGAGAAGATCGAGTACGACACATATTTGCACGAAGGCGACAAACTCCTTTCGAAAGTCGATCTCAACGGCAGCGGCACTTACGCGCTCGCCTTCAATCCCGACGGCCAGTCCGTCGCTGTAGCCGGGCAGGATGGAACCGTCCGCATCATTCAATGCGCCGACGGCAAGATCGCCAAGCAATTCCCGGTCGCGCCGATCACGAAAGAATCGATGGCCGGCGGAGCGTCCACGCTCTCCGAAGCCCTGCCTACGTACAAAGTGAAAGTCTCCGAACCCGACGCCGTTCCGGCAGGAATGGAGATTGTCAGCCTCGACGCTCTTCCCAGCGCCATCCAGATTTCTCGTCCGACCGACAGCGTGCAGATTCTCGTCACCGCGCGTCTGGCTTCGGGCGAGACGTTCGACGCGACGCGCATGGCTGTGTTCGAAGTCAAGGGCGGCGTCGCACAAATCACCGACAAAGGCCAGTTGCTCCCGATCAAGAACGGTAGCGGCGAGGTTGTCGTTGCGGTTGGAAAAGCGAGGTCAAAAGTGCTGGTGGAAATCTCCGGCTTAAACTCAACGTACCAGATGGATTTCATCCACGACGTGAATCCGGTGCTATCGAAAGTCGGCTGCAACACCGGCACCTGCCACGGTTCAAAGGACGGAAAGAACGGCTTCAAGCTTTCCCTGCGCGGCTATGATCCGATCCTGGATGTCCGAGCCTTCGGCGATGAACTCGCATCCCGCCGCATTAACGCAGCCTCGCCCGATGACAGTTTGATGTTGCTCAAGCCCACCGCCGCCGTGCCGCACGAAGGTGGGCAGAAGTTCAAACCCAACGACAAAAACTACCGCATCTTGCGCGACTGGATCGCCGCCGGCGCGAAACTCAATCTGAACTCGCCACGTGTCGAGAAGATCGAAATCTTCCCGATCAATCCGGTCATTCAAGCGATCGGCTCAAAGCAACAGGTCCGCGTTGTCGTGAAATATGTCGGCGGCGAAATGCGTGACGTGACCGCCGAAGCCTTCATCGACAGCGGCAATGGCGACGTGGCCACGGTCGATTCCGCCGGGCTGATCAGCACCCTGCGGCGCGGAGAAGCCCCGGTCCTTGCGCGCTACGAGGGCAACTACGCCGCGACGACCGTCACCGTCATGGGTGACCGCGGCGGCTTCGCGTGGCAGGAACCACCGTCTTATGGACGCATCGACGAACTCGTCGCGGCCAAGTGGAAACGCATGAAGATTCTGCCGTCCGAAACGTGCAGCGACACCGAATACTTCCGCCGCGTCTACCTCGACTTGACGGGCCTCCCGCCGTCCGCCGATGATGTCCGAGCGTTTCTTGCCGATGCGCGCGACTCCCGTATCAAGCGCGACGAGGTCGTCGATAAACTCGTCGGCAGCCCGGAGTACATTGATCAGATGTCGAACAAGTGGGCGGACTTGTTGCAGGTCAACCGCAAGTTCCTCGGCCCGGAAGGATCCATGGCGTTCCGCGAATGGATTCGCAAGCAGATCGAAACGAACGTGCCGTACGACCAGTTCGTGCGCTCGATCATCACGGCCAGCGGCTCGAACAAGGATAACCCGCCGGCCTCCTATTATAAGGTGCTGCGCGATCCGACGGAGACGATGGAGAACACGACCCACCTCTTCCTCGCGACGCGCTTCAACTGCAACAAATGCCACGATCATCCGTTCGAACGCTGGACGCAGGATCAGTATTACCAAACCGCCGCATACTTCGCACAAGTCGAATTGAAAGCCGATCCAGCCAGTGGAGAACGCAAGATCGGCGGCTCTGCCGTCGAAGGCGCGAAGCCGTTGTACGAAATCATCGGCGACAAGAAAGCCGGCGACGTGACGCATCTTCGAACGCAAAAAGTCGCCCCGCCGACGTTCCCGTTCACCGCGAAGTACGACTTGAAAGACGAAGACAAGGCGACGCGCCGTGAAAAGCTGTCGGCATGGATCACGTCGCCCGACAACCGTTATTTCGCAACCAGCTACGTCAACCGTCTTTGGGGCTATCTGACGGGTGTCGGCATCATCGAGCCGCTCGACGACATCCGCGCCGGAAACCCGCCGACGAATCCGGAACTACTCGATTACCTCACGAAAGAATTCGTGTTGCACAACTTTGATGTTCGGCACGTGATGAAGCTCATCTGCAAGTCCCGCACGTACCAGATGTCAATCATCCCCAACAAATGGA
>JANXLS010000930.1 GCA_025355035.1 Planctomycetota bacterium
GGGGAAGAGCATGGTGGTCGAGAAGTTTGGGGAGAAGGCGATTCGGTTGTAACGGTTGGTTTAAGGGAATGTGACAGACGTATTTGGTTCAAGAGTTAAAAGGTCATTCAATGAGCGACGAAAAAAAGACCACCGTAACCACAGCTGTAGTTGAGGCACCGAAACCACCGGCGCCTGCGGCACCGCCAGCAGCTCCAACGGGCGGCCCGCCTGCACCGCCGCAACCGGCGATCGTGTTGCCGAAGGCTCCTGATGGGCAGATGACGTTGCGCGTCAATGGTAAGGATAATTTCATTGACCCAAAGAAGTATAAGTCTTTGATCGGTGCTTTGCACGACCTCGGTCATGATGTGCCGCATTTCTGTTACCATCCCGGTTTGACGCCGGACGGTAATTGTCGCATGTGTTATGTTAATCAAATCGATGTGATGAGCGGCAAGCCTTTGATGGCTCCGAATTTGACGTACCAACCGATCCAGATGTATCCGAAGCCGATTATTTCGTGCCGAGAGCCATTGAATCCGCGCGGGATGGTGATTGAGACGGAAACGCCTGACGTGATCAAGGCTCGGCAGTACGTCATGGAATTTTTGTTGATCAACCATCCGTTGGATTGCCCGGTTTGCGACAAGGCCGGCGAGTGCATGTTGCAGGACAATTCGTTTGCTCACGGCAGGGCGGACAGCCGCTTTGAGGAGGTGAAGAACGAGAAGGCTCCGAAAGAATTGGGTCGTGCGGATGATCCACACGGGATCAAATTGTGGACGGATCGTTGCATTACGTGTACGCGCTGCACACGCTTCCTGGACGAAGTTTCGGGGACCAGTGAATTGTACGTGATCAATCGCGGCGACCGAAGCGAAATCGATATTGCCGAAGGTCATCCGGTTGACAATCCGTTAAAAGGTAACATCGTGGATATTTGTCCGGTCGGGGCGTTGATCGACAAAAGCCTGATGTTCTCCTACCGCGCATGGTACCTTCGTCCGAGTAAGAGCATCTGCCCGGATTGTTCCAAGGGATGTAACATTAATGTAGAAGTACAGAAGGAATATGTACGTCGTTTGCAGCCGCGCGAAAATGTGGATGTCAACGGTTGGTGGATGTGCGATTACGGTCGGCACGATTTCCATTACGTTAACGCGAACAATCGCGTGTTGATGTGCAAGACGGATGGCAGCGCAAGCCTCGACATTCACGGCGTGACGAAGTCGGTTGGCGAGAAGTTGGCTCAGTACGCTAAGAAAGATCCCGAATCGGTTGCTGGATTGGTGAGCGCGTGGATGACGGTTGAAGAAATGCATACCTTTAAATGTCTGTTCGCCGACACGTTGGGCAGTTCAAAGGTGGGATTGATTGCTCAGGCGGTGGGCAAGGAAGAGACGTTCCCTGGATTCAAAATTGAAGCTGACAAGAACCCGAACCGAGCGGGCGCGAAGTTGGTGTTTGGCGAAGCGATCGAGAGCCAGAAGGCGCAGATCATCGAGGGCATCAAATCTGGGAAGATTAAGGCGCTGTACCTCGTCAATAACATGCCGAATTACACGCCGCCTGCGGATTTGTTGGACGCATTGAAGAAGGTTGAATTCCTGGTCGTTCAAGATCTTTTGAATGGACCGCTGACGGCTGCTGCGCATGTCGTGCTGCCGGGTTCGAGCTATACGGAAAAGGATGGTGTGTTCGTCAACGTCCAGCGCCGCGCGCAGTTGGTTCGCCGGGCGATCGATCCGCTGGGGCAGGGACACGACGACTTGAGCGTGTTGCAGCGCGTTGCGAAGTGCGCTGGGAACGCGGATTCGAAATTGGTATCGGCGCGCGAAGTGTTCAGACGGATGGGGGAGACGCTGCCGGAATTTGCGGGGTTGACCCACGCGGGGATTGGGGAACGGGGTGTGGTGGTGGGGGCATAAAAGCAGGTTAAGACGTCGAATTGACAAATCCGGATTTTGATAATCAGAGCGAGTAAC
>JANXLS010000942.1 GCA_025355035.1 Planctomycetota bacterium
CTTCCACAACGGCGAGACGTCCGCGATGAACATAATCGACGCAAGCGCGACGACAGCCCACTGTCGCAACGTCAGTCGAAACGCGTTGGAGCCGTAGGCGGTGAAGATGTCGGGCGTGTCGGCAGGTGTGTCGCTCATCGAAGGGTCGTTGCTCCGTTAAAACTGAAAATAGATAAACGCTTTGCTGCTCGGCTGCGCGACAACGAGCAGGTAACCGATCATCAGCAATGCCAGCGCGACATTGAACGCCGGCGTTTCCAGTAAGCGCTTGAAACGACTCGTTCCAGAATAAGCGAGCTGATACATCCAGACGAGCGCAATCAGCCCCAGCATCATCGCGGGGCATTGCGGGTCGGCGATGCCGGAATTAAAAATACGCGTGAGAATCAGCCACGCATCTTCGACGCTGCTCGCCCGAAAAAATATCCACGCGATGCAGACGAAGAGAAACACAGCGACGCGCTTTACGACCGTCGGGATGCGATCCTTGTAAAATGCGCTGCGCTCAAGATCCCACGTCGCCACGCGCCCAAGCGCATGCAACACGCCCCAGATCACATATGTCCACGCCGCGCCGTGCCAGAGGCCGCTGATCGCCATCGTTAGAAAAATATTTCGATACGTCGCCACTTTGCTTCCGCGACTGCCTCCGAGCGGAAAGTAGACATAGTCTTTGAACCACGTCGAGAGGCTGATATGCCAGCGGTTCCAGAAATCGCCCAGCCCCGTCGCAACGTACGGGTTGTTGAAATTCAGCATCATGTGAAAGCCCATCGTTCGAGCCAGACCACGCGCCATGTCGGTGTAGCCGCTGAAATCGAAATAGATCTGCCACGCGAAGGCGAATGTCGCAAGGATCAGCGCAGGCGATTGGTGCTGTCCCGGCGCACCGTAAACCTTGTCTACATAGAGAGCGAGATAATCGGCCAACGCCACCTTCTTAAAGAAGCCAACAAGGAACAGCGACAGCCCGTCCCCTATGTCTTGCTCGCTGATGTCCGGAGTACGCCGCAGCTGCGGCAGAAGATTCTTCGCGCGCTCAATCGGCCCGGCGACAAGCTGCGGGAAGAACGAGACGAAATTCAGGAAACGAACGAAACTGCGTTCCGTTTCGATCGTTCCTTTGTACGCGTCAATCGTGTAGCTCATCGATTGAAACGTATGGAACGAAATGCCGATCGGCATGATCACGCGCGTGAAAAGATCAGCCGGTTTCGCCCCGGCGAATGACAGTACCGCATTGGGATACGCGACCGGATCGGGTAAATGAAACGCGAGTCCGCCATGCGCGAAAAGCCAATTCAGATTCTCAGTAAAAAATGTCGAGTATTTGAAGAATGCGAGAAAGCCGAAGTTGCTGACGAGACTGACGATCAGCCATAGTTTTCGACGCGATTCCGATGTGCTTCGCTCCATGAAAACGACCATCGAATAATCGATAGCCGACGTACCGAACAGGAGCGCGAGGTAATACGGATTCCACCAGCCGTAGAACGCATAACTGGCGAGCATCAACCAGAGATTCATCGCCGCGTTGTTGCGGCGCAGCAGAAGATAGACCGGGTACACGATCGCGAAGAAAACGAGGAACACCCACGTGTGAAAGAGCATCGTGACTCCGAAAGTTTTCGCTCGCTACCGAAACAGATCGACGCGTTTTACTCCGCTGACAGGCGCTGCGCGCGCGTTGAATTTCTCGAAGATCCGGTCCGCCGGTTTTACTTCAAGCTCCCGCGCTTCGCTCCATACGCGCGGCAATGTCACGAGATTATCAGTGCGCGATGAAAACGATGTTTCGAACATAACGAGCCATCGCGATCACGAATGTTTTCTGAGAGTAAAAGTGTATTTCGAATACACCGCACCGTTCGCCGAGCTGCAAAATGACGACTTACTTGTATGACTCAAACAGGTTCGTCGTTGGCCAGGCTTTGACTTTTAACGCTGCGGCATGAAGCAGCGAATCGATGTTGTCGTCGGCTTTTCCATCCGAGCGTTGATTGAAGAGCACGACCCAAGAACGACCGTTGGCGAGTCTCACCAACAGCGTCGATGTTCCCGGCATTGCGCCAGTGTGCCAGACGTTTGCCTTGCCCGCATTGCCTTGAGGGCGGACGTTCCATCCCAGGCCATAGAACACAGTGGCGGAAGCTCCGTTCGTATTCAAACCCAGCGGTGGCCGGGGCGGGCGTACATCAACGCTTGCGTCTCAGCGCGAAGAACGGGCTTATCGCCAGGACGATCCAGCGCTGCTGCAAAACGCGCGAGATCGACAGCCGACGCAATCCAGCCGCCGTGCCCATCCATCGTCTGCGGTGATGCGAATCCGTACGGAATCGAGACGCTATCCGGACCATCGGCAGACATCACATTTCGCCCCTTCGCGTCTTTCTCGATGTAGTAACAAACTTCACCTTCGTATCGCTCGCTGCGTCGCGCCTGTCCGATTCGCATATCGTGAATACCCATCGGTTCGAGGACGTGTGAGCGAACGTACTCTTCGTACGGTTGTCCAGAGACGCATTCTATTAATCGTCCCAAGACGCAGTATCCAAAATTGGAGTACGCGTACTTTGTTCCCGGGGCAAAATCAAGCTTTTGCCCCAATCCCCATCGCACCACGTCCGAGCGATCCGGCGGCGATGTCGTATGCATTTCCTCGGCGATTTGAAAATGCTTGAACATGATGTCGCCGCTCACCTCGCGATTCCACCCGCCCGAATGCTGCAACAGATGCCGGACCGTGATGTCGTAATTGCGGGGATCTCCGGTCTGCTCTGCTTTTAGAAACGGCTTGAGTTTTAGCAGCGAAACTACTTTCGCGTCGAGATCGAGTTTTTGTGCTTCGACGAGCGTCATGATCGCGACTGCGGTGATCGGCTTCGACACGCTGGCAAGCCGGAATAGCGACGTCGGCTGAACAGGCGTTTTCGCTTCGCGGTCGGCGCACCCATATCCGCGCGCGTACAAAAGTTTTCCATTTTCAACAAGCGCAAACGCTCCGCCGGGAATCGCGTGGCGAGTCATATACGAAACGATCGTGTCATCGAAACTGCGTAGTGCCGGAACAAAAGCGCCGGTGGTCGGGAAGGCGAAATCGGGCGCGTCCACGTCGGCCGCCGGAGCGTGGCCGATCAGCAGCGCAATGAGGATGGCCCAACAATGGCGCATGCATGTGCATTCGGCGAACATGAACAGTACGTTTATTTTGAGAACAATTCTTTCCAAAGGCTTGGACATGCGCTTTTTCCGTTTTTATGTCTTCTGATGGGACACACCGCCATCATCCCCCAACGCCGCGTCCATCACTATCGATTCGCTGTCGATCGGCGTCGCCACCGGTATCTCACCTTGTTCGCGAAGCACGTTTTCGTACACAACCGCGCGTTGAAATTCCGTTTCCGTGAGCTCAATCGGCGTACCGATCGGTTCGTCCGCCGCGGAATCTTGGGGTGCTGGCTGCGCTTCGATTATGAAGATGTTTTTCGCTGCATTGAAAGGCACTGTCGGAGCGGCTGGAAGTGTAGGGGCTATCGAAACCGCGGCAGGGACTGCAATCGGAGCGATCGATTCGTCTTGGATTGCGTCAGCCGTTTCAATCTCACCCGTAACTTCAGTGGATACCTCGGATGAAACGTCTGCCAATTGCGCGTAGTCCGCGAGCGCGATGGTATGGCCTTCAATTTCGTGGGATTGAAGCAGGTCGTTCTCGGCCTGAGCCGGTTGTTTGTTCTCGACGAGCGCCAGCATCGCGATACCCAGGAACAGTATGCAAATCCCCGCATTGCCGAGCGCGTGAGCCATGCTGAACGCCGTGCCAGCCATGCTTGCGTTCGCGACGCGTTCGACCGCAGCCATGCGGCGGTACATATCAGCCGCCAGAATCAGCGATCCCGCCGCGCCTGCCAACGCAGCCAGTACGATACAGACGCGCAAACGCATGGAATCCACCCTGACGAGACGCGTCGTAAATGCCAAATGAAAGTGCTGGAGACAGGCTCCAGCACTCTATTTCCAGCAAACGGTTCGTTCAAACTACTTCTTGGCTTCTTCTTTTTTCTCGACCTTCGGCGCGGCTGAAGCGCGCGGCTTCACCAAATTCTCGGTCGTTTCAGCCAAACGTGTGGCCTTGCCGACGCGGTCGCGCAGGTAGTACAGTTTCGCGCGGCGCGTCTTGCCACTCTTCTTTACGTCGATCTTCTCGACAGCCGGACTGTGGATCGGGAACACGCGTTCCACGCCTTCGTTGCCGACCAATCGGCGAACC
>JANXLS010000948.1 GCA_025355035.1 Planctomycetota bacterium
CGACAAAACCGCTCATGCGCGTACCGTAACTGTCATCCAGATTCGGAACAATCGCGAACGTCGTGCTGTAATACACTTCGCTTGGGAAGTCCGGAAAGTCGTCGCTGTTCGTGAGATCGGCGACATTGGCGCCTTCGATTCCGCGCCAGAATTGTAGTAGAATGCTGCCTTCCTTGCCGTCGTTCGGCGGCGTTTTCAACGCCGTCTTGCGAAACTTTTCCAGCAAGTCTTCGAGCACGCCGCTGGGCGGCAGCGGGATACGTTCCTTGCTGCCGCGTTTGTGTTTCAGCATCCACTCATACGTCGTCGGGTCCGGCATGAATCGCCCCCACGCGCCGTGCCCGCATTGGGGAACGACGGTGATGTACACGTCGGCATCCACCTCTTTCATTTTCTTGTACATCTCTTTCGAACCCGTCGTGTGGTCACCATCCTGCGCGCCGACGATGATCCAGATCGACGTGTTCTTCAATTCCTTTTGAGCCACTTCCGGCTGAACCGCGAACGGGTCCATCGGCACGATCGCAGCGAAACGCCCTCCCGCTTCTTCCGCCAGATACCACGTTCCTTTTCCGCCCATGCTGTAGCCCGTGCAATACACACGGTCCTTGTCCGCGCGCGCTTTGTTCAGAAAATCGTCGAGCGCCTGTATCGTCGCCGTCGTCATCGGAGGAACCCAGTCCATCACTGTCTGGGGCCAGAAGCCCAGCACTTTGACGGCTTTTCGAAGCCCTTCATTGTTCTTGAAATCGCCTGGAACGCCCGTGTTGAAAACACCATTCAAATCCGTCCCGCCCTCGCCGGCACCATGAAGATGGACGAGGACAGGATACTTGTCCTGATTTTTATCGTAGCCTTCCGGAATGTAAGCGATGTACGGCACGAGAATTTTCTTGCCGTTCACGTTGCCGTAGAAGCGCATTTTGTGGAAGCCCGGCGTCGTCGGCATTTCACCGGCGACACGTTGTTTGCGCGGTCCGTTGCGCGCATTCTTGCCGAAGAAAATACCGCTCAAAACCGAGTTCTCGCCTTCCACCGTCGTGATCCGGATTTTCACGTGCCCCGACATGTCGTAGACGAGGTACTTGCCATCTTTAAATTCCGCGACCGAGCGCGAAACAAGCACGGAATTGTTCCGCGCGTCTAGCACGTCAACTTTCTGTTTGCGGCCTTTTCCGTTGTAATCCAGGAAATAAATCGCGACGCGATGCTCGCCGTTTTTAAGGAATAGTTCATAGGTAAATTCGCGTTCGTAAAAACAAGCCGCAAGGCGCTCCTCTGATCCCTTTTTATTCAAAACAGTGTCTTCATCGCTATCCGGATTCCAAAGAAAGTACTGTCCGCTCTTGATGACCTGCGCGTAGTTCGGATAGAACGCCTTGTCCCCCATCACTTCGCCGCCGTCCGCGCCGTACGCCGATTCCCAATCCCCCTTCGTCTTCGAATCTTCCGTGATCAAGCGCGCCGTCGGAATCGGTTCACCCGCGAATGCACTGAATGCAAACCCGATGAATACAAGTGTCGCAGCGGACATCAAAAAGCGTGTTGAAGAAAAACGTCGCGTCATAGTGTCGATCCGAAAATGCGTTGCGGTTTGAACATCTTTTTTGACACGTCGAAAAGACGTGTTGACCTTATACTGTGAACTCTGTTTCAATCAAAAGATTTCAATTCTCACTCGAAAGTATTTTATGAAACCTCTGCGTCCTGTTGTTTTCGCCACCTTCAGTCTGCTGCTGTTCGTCGCACTTCACGCTGCCGACGCGCCGACCAAAACCGCTCCGATCCAGACCGAACACGGCCCGGTGATCGGCGAAGAACTCAACGGGGTCCGCGTCTTTCGCGGCATTCCTTATGCGGAACCACCCATCGGCGAGAAGCGCTGGACCTACACGCAACCGCCCAAGCCGTGGACAGAACCGCGCGACTGCCTGAAATTCAGCGCCGTTTGCCCGCAACCCACCGTGCCGTTGTACGGCGATCTCGGCCCCGCAAGTGATGATTGCCTGTACTTGAACGTCTGGACCGCTGCGAAGGTCACCGATGATAAAAAAATTGCGGACGAAAAACGCCCGGTCATTTTCTGGGTCCACGGCGGTGGCTTCGTGATCGGAGCTGCATCGCAGAGTTGGTATGAAGGAACGCCGCTCGCGCTG
>JANXLS010000983.1 GCA_025355035.1 Planctomycetota bacterium
CAAAAATGCTCGACGCTCTTCGTCGCAACGTACAGAAAAAGATCGACGAACACCGAATAAAGACACTCGTCGCGATTAGTGTTACCGGTGATTTGACGGCAAACGAGAAGTCGGAAGTGCAAACGTATTTAAATGCACATCCATCGGAAGTATCAACTCAACGACAGATTGCAGCCACCACCTTATTATTGGCATCCGGGCAGCGATCCGCTACGACAGCACAAGTCGATAGACTACGGCAAATGGTAGCGAGCAAGCTTCCGGCTGGAGCATTGGCTCCGAAAGTTTCTGTTCCAAAAATCAAGGCAAGCACACCGGCAGCGAATGCCGAGTACGTTTCACTTGTTGAGATGGGCGCGACTGCCGCGCCGACATCGCAAAGCGGACGCGTACTGGAACGGCCATCGTTGCGCGTGTTTGTACTGCACGACTATCGGTGGAAGAAGCGAGCTTGGGCGATCGGCGGTATTGCAGCGCTGATCGCGCTTTCCGTCGGCACGCGAGCGCTGATGAATCGATACGAAAACGCGAAACAGTCGAACGTCGCGCTGCCGGGCAAAGTGAATCCGACGATTCAAGCGGAGCCGGCGAACACAGAACCTAAGATCAACAACGCGATCGAAAAAGTCCAGAATGCGCCAATTGTCAAACAAGACGCGGCACCGATTGCACCGCGCGAACTGATCGCCACGCCAAATCCTGTTGCGCCGAATGTCGCCGTTGAAAAAACGCCGGCCACTCCACCACAGTCACCGACGACTGAACCGAATCTGGTGAACCCAGGTGTTGCGCCCAAAGTCGCAAATGATACCCACGATAGAACTCAGATTCAGGATGCTCCGAAGTCAAGCGATAACGCCACCTCGAAAAAAGACGTTCCGTCGGCGGACATTCCTCAGGCTCCAGTGAAGCCGCCGCTCGCTCCGAACTTGACGAACGGAAGCTTTGTCGCACAAAACACGCCGACGAATCCGAACATGAATACATCGTCTCAGAATGGCGGCGGTGGAATGCCCATTGTCACGCCGGGTGTCACCGGCACCGGAAACATCCCGATCCCAGCGCCACAGAACGGCGTTGGCCTTGCGCCGACACAAGGCGGGACAACGATTCCGCCGCAGGATGGCGTGGGTGTGGCGGGAGTCATTAAAGGCGCCGGGACGGTCCAGGTCACGAGCGCAACAGGCGTCGTAACGATTTTGAAGAACACCGGTGACACGGTTTCGTCGGGTTCGAGGATCGTTACCGACGATGCTCGCGTCTCGCTGGTGCTGCCCGGAAACGGCCGTTTGTACGTGGCTCGATTTTCGAATCTGAAAGTTTCGTTCATGAAGAGCAGCACCACGGTGGAACTCAACGGGGGCGAAGTGTATTACATCGCTCCGAACGGCGGCAGCATGACGCTCACGGCGGTCAATGCTTCGGCGACACGAATCGTCGAGGGCGATGTCAGTCTGGCGGCGGGTAAATTGACGGCGTTGAATTTCAATAACGCGGCGTTGGATCTCGCGGCGTCGAAGCAAGGCTCGTTGCATGTGGCAAATGGCTTCGAAGCAAGCGTCTCTGTCGATGGCAATTCCGCAGTCAAACGCGACCCCACGCTGACGCTAAACGGTCTGTGGCGCACCGACGTGCTCGTCCCCGGCGACGGCATCAAGGCGCTGAAGTCTCGCAAATAAAACCACCCATTAATCTAATCGGATAATTCTTGAAACTGGCGGGCAACGTTGTAAAGTCTAGCTTTGTTCCCTCATCAAAATACGTGCTGGGACGTCCGTTTTGGATGACCAATCGCCCGAGGAAAAAAACTGGGTCGGTCGTTCGTTTTATTTTTTAGTTTTGGCAAAGTTGGAAGCACCCGTCAAACGAGGACACTATGGCCGCGAAGAAAGTCTTGAAGAAGGCAGCACCGGCTCAGGTAGAGCCGTGCATTCCGTGGACCGGGTTCATTCATGAGGTTTCGGGCTTCCGCACCGCGACATTGCACTGCGGTTTGAAGACCGCCTCAGGCCAGCCGCACGACATCGCGCTGGTCGTCTGCGATGTTCCCGCAGCGACGGCTGGAGCGTTCACGCAGAACCTCGTCTGCGCCGCGCCGGTCACGCTCTGTCGTAAGCATTTAAAAATGAACCAGGGAGAAGCTCGCGCGCTGATCATCAACTCCGGCAATGCGAATGCATGCACGGGCGAACA
>JANXLS010000990.1 GCA_025355035.1 Planctomycetota bacterium
CAGCGCGACTGACGCGTTCGGCCGTGCTAGCCCGCCAAAAGTTCCATCCCCACGCGAGAAGATCGGCGCTCAAACGCGGTTTGAGATAAAAGGGGCTCTCGGCGTTCCACATCGTCTTCAAGCCATACGCCATCATGCCAGGCGCGGCGAGCGGAATGAAGTGGCTGGGGACAATCATCCCCGCGTTGCCGTAGGAACAACCGTCCGGACCGCCGGCATCGCGGTCCAGAATCGTGACGGCGTGGCCCTGTTCCGCCGCGTAGTAGGCGGAGCACAGGCCGATCACGCCGCCGCCAAGAATGAGGATTTTTTTGGGCATTGCTACCTTCAATTCGAACAATTACTTCGGTTTTTGAATCATGAATTTCACGATTGCTTCGCAGGCAACATCACCTTCGACGGTGGCTTTGACTTTCATGCGACCGTGCGGCGCGCGGAGTTTTTCGATTTCGGCTTCGAGACGAAGTTGATCACCCGGGACGACTTTGCGGCGGAAGACGACTTCGTCGGCTCCGGTGAAGAGAGAGACGCAGCCGGGAAGATTCAAGTCGCGGAGCACGAGGACGCAGGAGACTTGTGCGAGTGCTTCGAGAATCAAGACGCCGGGCATGACGGGTTCGACGGGAAAATGGCCGCAGAAAAACGGTTCGTTGGCGCTGACGTTTTTCAGCCCGACGATGCGTTTGCCGGGTTCGATTTCGAGGATGCGATCGACCAGCAGGAACGGGAAACGGTGCGGGAGAATGGCTTTGATTTCGTTGATGTCGAGCATGTGTGACGATCCCTTTCTTTAGTTTGAAGTTTGAAGTTTGAAGTTTGGAGTTTGGAGTGCGATCATTTGTACCGCAAACTCTCAACTCAACATTGGACGGGTTCAGCCCGTCTACGAGGGCATGTTCTCCATGAGATTTAGAGCGAGGAGACGGTTTGTTCTGTGTCCGGAAAAGCGTGCGATCACGTGCGCATGGAGCGGCCGACCGAGGACGTAGAGGTCGCCGATCAAATCGAGAATTTTGTGACGGACGGGTTCGTTGGGGAAACGCAGTTGGGTGTCGATCGCTGTGTTGCCGTCGACGATGACGGTGTTCTGTGTGTTGGCGCCTTTGCCGAAACCGGCGGCGAGCATCTTCTCGGCTTCAGGGCGAATTGCGAACGTTCGCGCTGGTGCGATGTCGCGGATGTAGGCTGCTTCGGAGAACGTAAAGTCGTAAGTGCCCTGCGCGAGCGGGTGGCCGGGGTAGTCAAGGGTGTAGGATATTTTCAGCCCGTCGTGCGGCAGGGCTTCGACGCTTGCGGGGCCGTCTTGAATGAGGATACGTTCACGGATCGTGATCGGTACAACGGTTTGGCTTGCTCCGGATTCGATGCCGGCGTGTTGAATTGCTTTGACGAAATTCAGCGCGCTGCCATCCATGCCCGGGATTTCGGCGCCATCGATTTCGATGGTGCAATCGGTGATACTTAAAGCCGCGAGCGCGGAAAAGAGGTGTTCGATGGTGTGGACTTCGGCGGAACCGTTTTTGAGCGCGGTGCGAAACGGCGGGCAGTTGCGATCCACATCGCGGGAATGAATCGCCCGCGAGCCGGGGAGATCCGTGCGGATGAAGCGAATGCCGTGGCCTTCGCGTTCGGGATGGATGCGCAGGTGAACGGTCTGCCCGGAATGCAAACCGGCTCCAGTCAGATCAATGCTTGTATGAACAGTCTTCGCCAGCACTATCATTTTCCTTCCGAGCGAATGATTATTTCGGGCGGTTCTATTTGTGAGGGGTGTATTGTACAAAAAATGAAATCCTTTTT
>JANXLS010001009.1 GCA_025355035.1 Planctomycetota bacterium
GACAAAGATGCGCCGCGCCGGGCAAGCGGGACGAGGAAGACGAGCGAAACGTATTTGGAGACTACGTTAAGCGAGTCTGACGAAGTACCGCGCAGCCCGCCGCAAGCAGATTTGTCTTCAGACATTTGAAAACCGCTCTAAACGCCGAAACCGTTGGTACATCAAAAAAAGCGTGCCAGTCGATTCAATCGCTGGCACGTTTTTTTATCAAAAAAAAGCGAGATTCGTTAGATTCCGGTTATGACACCAAACGCGCGCAACACGTAAATAATTGCGGCGATGATGGCAACCACGTGAATGATTCGCTTGATCCCGCCGTCGATGGGCAACATATCGACCAGGTAGAGAATCAAACCGAGTATGACTAACGTGATAATAATGCTGATCAACATCTTTTAAATCTCCCATGCGTCCATGTCGAAATACATCTACCTAATTGCACATCTAGAGCGTTTTTCAAATGGATGGAGACAAAGATGTGCCGCGCCGGGCAAGCGGGACGAGGAAGACGAGCGAAACGTATTTGGAGACTACTTTAAGCGAGTCTGACGAAGCACCGCGCAGCCCGCCGCAAGCAGATTTGTCTTCAGACATTTGAAAACCGCTCTAAAGCCCCTGAATAAAAAAGCGCCGACATCAATGTCGGCGCTTTTTTCATTCTGCTGTTGAATCAGACTTCGTTTAGAACATGACTTGGAAGCTGAGCACCAGATTGTCGTTTCGCACTTCACGGATCTGACGGTCACCCGTGCTGTGGTCGTGCTGTTCGTGGACGAAGTTGTACTGAAGCTGCAACTTCGCCTGATGGCCTTTCAAGTAGTAGTTCATCGCCACGGAGTCGACCGTCGTTCGGAACACATCCAGCTTGCGGTTCGGATCGGAGAGGTTTTGATAAAACAGGTTCTCCATCTGTTCGTGGCGGTAAGCCAATTCCACTGGGTGCGCCCATCCGGGCAAACAATTCGCGAACGTCGATTCGCCGAACTTGTAGCCGATTGCGCCGTAGTAACCGTAGATGCTGAACGGCTTCGGATCGTTGGTGTAGTTGAACAACCCGGTTGCAACTTCGCCCGGCGCGAATCGGTCTCGATACTGACCCCATTCGCCACGCACCCACAAACCTTTAAACGCCGCGCCCGGAGCGTAGTATAGCCACGCATATTGATTACTGTGAGCCACCTGCTTGCGATTCAAACCTGTGTTCGGGCTGACAACCGGATCGGCACCCGCCGACTGTCCACCTTTCCCGAACAAACCGCTGTATCCCAATTCCATGCTGCCCCAGCATTCGTTCTGCCACAGCGGGCGATACAACATGCTCGCGAGAACATCCTTCTTGTCGTTATCGTCCGGACGATTCGCGCGGCTCTGGAATGCGGTGCCCGCACCATCGAAGATCCCGGCCCAGTACTGCAACTTGTCGCAGAACCAACTGCCATGAATCTGGATACCCAAATCGTAATCGTCAGCTACTTGCGTAATCATGGAGCGCTCGACAAAGTCCAGTTCACCACTGTCGCGATAACCTTCTTCACCCAGGCGGCGCTTCATCTGTCCAACCTGAATATCATGGTTCGGAAGGAAGCAGATGTTGTGATAATTGATGTACGCTTCTTCCAACAACTTGGAGGAATCGGAGCCACCATTGCGAACGATATCATTAAACGGATTGCCGATACC
>JANXLS010001010.1 GCA_025355035.1 Planctomycetota bacterium
GCGGCGCTTCATCTGTCCAACCTGAATATCATGGTTCGGAAGGAAGCAGATGTTGTGATAATTGATGTACGCTTCTTCCAACAACTTGGAGGAATCGGAGCCACCATTGCGAACGATATCATTAAACGGATTGCCGATACCTGCATTGCACAACGTCGTACCCGCACCATTCATGCCCGTCGAGCAACCCTGTCCAAACTGTCCATGACCATTCGCACCGGCCACACTCTGGAAACCGGCATTGTAGAACGGAGCCTGATTGCTCGGTACGCCCGGGAAACCCAACGCCATCGCCGCCGGATCGAGTCGGACGTGCGAGCTGATGTTTTCGTTCAAACAATAGTCGAAGGCAATTTCAGCACGGCGAACGCGGAACGTATCGTTGCCGCGCGTTTGATTCGAACCGAACGTTGCGGGGCTCGCACCCAACACTTTGGTGCCGTCTTCCCAACCCTTGCTATCATTTTGAATGTACTGGTACCAGACTTGTACCAAACCGTGAATAATCAACTTTCCGTTGCGCGTCACCACCGGATTGCCGCCGGCGCACGTGCTGCAGCCTGCACCCGCGCCTGCGCCCCAGCTACCATCCGAATCCCATGCCCGGGAAACGGATGCATCGACCGAATGCAGCACTTCCTGCGGCGGCGGCGCGGCCTGCGCGCTCTGAACGCGCGCAAGTTCCGACTTCAAGCGATTCAGTTCGTCCGCCATATTGCTGACCACAACGCTGAGATCTTGTTTGTCAGACGCATAGGTGGCGAAGGCAAGAGTAGCAACAGCTACCAAACCCAGCACTTTCATAAACCGTGTGTTCTTCATTTCTGATGCTCCCAAAATTGATGTTTCGGCGATCATCAATCGCCCCCACCTGCATTTTCTTCACATTTGTTCTTGACAATGAGTTATCGGACGAGCCGATGGTCTGATTTATTATCGGACTGCCTTTGCGCGGACTTTAAGCAGTATGTGAAAAAATAGCAGATTCGACAGTGTGTGCGTTTTCGCCGCTACCGTTTCATGGGCATTCCGCGCCAAATATTCGCGGCGTCTTTCAAATGAAAAAGTTCCTGGGAATAAAATTTTAAAGCGAGCACATCCAACGTTGTCGTGCTATCGTCAAATGGAATTGATGACGGGGGCGCAGGCGCGCGTCTGTTAATCGGATCGGCTTACAATTAGAAAATTCAGCAGGACTGTTTAGGAGTGGTGCGGACAATGAATCAAACAAAAATGCTCG
>JANXLS010001014.1 GCA_025355035.1 Planctomycetota bacterium
CGACGATCGAGATACGGAGGGGAAGAAATTTTATGTTTGGTTTGATGCGCCGATCGGTTACGTCACGTTCACGCAGCAGCTTTTTGCGCGCGAAGGCAATCCGGACGGATGGAAAGATTTCTGGCAGAACCCGGATTGTGAAATTCTGAATTTCATCGGCAAAGACAATATTCAATTCCATACGATCATCTGGCCGGCGATGCTGCTGGGCGTGAACGATGCGGTGCCTGCGGGCGAAAAGCCGTACCAATTGGTCACGCAAGTGGTGGCGAACGAGTTTCTGAAATTCGGCGAAGGCAAGTTCAGCAAATCGCGCGGGAACGTGATCGAGATCGGTGATTTTGCTGCGAAATACGGCAGCGAAGCGTTGCGGTATTATTTGACGGCGATCGCTCCGGAAAGTGCGGATAGTTCGTTTCTGTGGGAAGATTTCATGCAGCGCTACAACGGCGAACTGGCTGACATTCTGGGCAATTTTATCCATCGCGTGGTGACGTTCGCGGTGAACAAAGTGGGCGCGGTTGTTCCGGATGCAAGCTTCGACGCCGGCAGCGCGCATGCCGCGTTCGGGTTGGAAACGCAGACGGCGATCAGCAACACCGGCGCGCAGTTGGACGGCTGCCAATTCCGCAACGCGATGGCGACGATCCTGAATTGCGCCCGGGCGGGGAATGTGTATTTCGATACGAGCGCGCCGTGGAAATCGTTGAAGACGGACGTGCCCGAATGCCACCGCGTGATCCGCAATTGTCTGGAGCGCGTCGCGGCGATCGGGTTGATGCTGCGACCGTTCTTGCCGAAGAGTTCAGCGGCGATTCTGGCGAACTTCGGATTGAGCGATGCATTCGCGGCCAACAGCGCGGGGTGGACGCCGAAAGACGTGGTTAAGACCGGCGGAGTGATTGAGAAGCCGACGGTGCTCTTTAAGAAATTGGAAGTGACGGATATGCCGCAGGTCGAGGCATAATCAATAATCGTTTTCGACTACCACGCGGCGAGTCCGTTTGAGCCCGCAGTGGAGATGTTTCCGGCGGTTCCGATTTTCGTCAATTCACCGGTTGGAACCGCGATTCGGAACGCGTCGACCGAACCGGTCTGCGAGTTCAACACGTAGAGGAAATGGCCTTTGGACGCGGTGGCGACGTCGCGCGGTTTGATGCCGCTCGTGGTGGCGCTCTTTCCATCCAGCGTGAGCAGCGAGAGCGCGCCGTGGCGGCCGATTCCGTAACCGGAAATCGTGTTGCTCGACGCGTTGCTTGCGAAGGCGAAGAGGCCATTGGGCGTCGTGGCGATCCAGCCAGTGCCGGTCTGCAAATTGGTCGATGACGCGGTGACGACGTTGACATCGTTGCTGGAGCCGAAGCGATAGGATGAGACGGCACCCTTGCCCGACGCGTTGTTGAAACTCTCGGCGACCAGCATGAATTTGATGTTGCTGTAGGCGATTGAGAAGGGCGACGTGCCCGATGAGGTGTGAAGGACCGGAGCGTCCAGAAGTCGGGTGTTCGCGACGTGGTACGTGATGATCTGATTCGTGGCCTTCGCGGTCAGCGCGAGGAATTGACCATCCGGGCTGAAGGAAATATGGCTGGGGTTGAGGTTCGCTGCGGGCAGTGCGGTGGTGGAATTGTCGATCGGTTTCAAAAGTCCCCCCAAACCGATCTTAAATCCGACGAGGTTTCCGACGTTATTGGCCGATCGGTCAAAGCGGTCGTAATTCAAAACGTAGAGCAACTGGTTGCGAACGGCGATGCTGATCGGGCGGTGGCCGCCGCACGCAATGACTTGGACGGCGTTGAGATTGCCGTGATCGACGGCGAAGACGGTCAGGGTGTCCGTTCCGGGATTGCAGCAGTACAGGTATTTGTTTTTAGAATCGAGCGCGATGGCGCCTGCCGATTGAAGACCTTCGCCGTCCGTGCCGTCGCCGATGCCCAGCCCACCAGTCGAAACGATCTTCGTGAACGTCAGAGTGCCTTCGCGCGCGCGTTCAAAGACAGCGATTCCGTTGCCGGACGTGGCGTTGGTCATGGCGTAAACCGCGCCGGCGAATTTGCCCGGGCCGCTTCGATCGGCGCCCATCGTTGTTGTTGGGAGCGCAACGCTCAGCGACAGAATGAAAACGACCGCAGCAACAAAACGATTCGAAATATCAGGCATGCCTGTCTCCTAAGAACGGCCGGAAGTCCATCGAGTAGCAATAAATAGCGTTGGGCGGCAACGATTTTCTATGAGGACAGGTTTTGTGCAATACAAGATTGGGAAGAAATCGAAAATAGAGTTCTGAGACAATGGGTCTTGTTTTTAACACGAAGGCACAAAGAGTTAATATGATCTCCTTCCGTTCTCTCTCTCGCTTTTCTCTGCGCCTCTGCGGTCCTTTGCGACTTTGCATGAAAAAGATAACTGCACTCCGATTTTAAAGTCTCAAAAAGATTTTCCGCCGGTACATCCACAGGCATACGAGCCACATGATCAGCAGGACGGCGGCGCTTTCGACCATCGGGCCGTACGGAGTGAAGTTCTCGTAGACTTTTTGGCCGAGATGCACCTTCAGGGAACCACGGATGTAGGAGGTCGATGCCTGGGCCATGATGTACATCGCGATCGAATTCATGCCGACGACGATGAACGGGAATGTCCACTTTTTATAGCCATTCAGATCGATGATCGCATACAGAACGATCAGAATCAGGAACGTCCAACCGGCGCTGAAGAGTGTCCACGACGGCGTCCAGATGCGTTTGACGATCGGGCAGATTCCCAATGCATCCAACGCAATTCCCACTCCAAAACCGATAATGCTGGCGGCGACGAGCAGTTTGATCTTGGCGGACGATTCGCGATCGCTTCGCAGAATTTCTCCGGCGAGAAGGCCGAAAGTCATTGTCACCAATGATGGAATGAAATTGAGCGTGGCGTAACCGCCGTTGCTGAATTGCCACGGCTTGTCGGTTGGGAAACGGTTGAGGAACCAAAGATCAAAATAGTGCGCGACGTTGGAATTCATCTGCCAATGGGCGGCGAAACCGTTCAGATAAACGTAGTCTTTGGGCATGCCCAGTTTCGAATAGTCCAAATCGGCGGGCGGAAGGGGATAGAGCGCAAACAGCGCCCAGTAGCCCACAAGGATGGCGATGGCGGCGATGAGTTGATTGCGCGGGCGCGTCCATGCCAACACGAACAGGAAGGGATAGCCGAGGCCAATTTGCGCCAGCACGTTGGTGAAGACAAAGTTGGTTTGTTTGGACCATTGCGAGATTAAAAAAATGCTCAACGCGATCAGGCAAAACGAACGCCACAAAGCATGAGCAAACATGCTTCCGAACGAATCGCCTTTGTCGCGACGACTGGAAATGGAATACGGCAGCGAGACGCCGACCATAAACATGAAGGAGGGCTGAATCAAATCCCACAGAACGCATCCGCGCCATTGGACGTGATCCGTTTGTTCTGCAAGGAACGTCCAGACGTTGCTGTGAGGAAAATGATTCTTTGCGACTTCGCTGATGTGTAGCCCGGCGGAGGCCATGAGCAGCATGGTGATGCCGCGGTAGACGTCCAGCGATAGTAGACGCGCGGGGAGCGGCACGGTTGATTTGGGATCGACAGGCATGGTGCGGATTCCACTCGCGGTTTCGTGTGTGACTCGTTTGCGAGCGTATGCGAGCCGTTGCCGTTCCCCTCTCTGTTAGGGAGAGGTCGGACGCATGTACCCATGCGCGGGGTGAGGGGAGAGCGTGAGACGTTAGCAGTGCTCGGAGTTAATAAGAGAGTGTTTTGCGACCACGAACAGCATGACACTACCCATTAAATTCCCAGCCTTTTCGGTACTCGCGGTGGATGAATTTATCGGCTTCGGGTGCGTTGGTGGCGCGCATGGCAACGGCGTCCCATTCGAGTTTCTTTCCGACGCGGTAAGCGACGTTGCCGAGGTGGTTCGCTTCGGTCAACCAGCCTGCGTATTCGAAATCGGCGAGGCTCTTTTTGCCCGCTTTACAAGCATCGATCCATTCGGCGTAGTGGCTGGTCACGCGCGGGATTGTGGGATCGGGCTTTTTGTAGTCGGTAAATCTGTTTTCGGGGAGCAGGACGAACTTGCCGTAGTCGGCGAGCAACATGCCTTTGTCGCCGATGAACAGGACGCCGTCGCCCCATTTCGGGATGCCGCCGGATTTATGGATCTCCGGTTTTTCTTCGCCCTGATACCACGTTAATTTCACGGCGGGCATGTTTTCGCGCGGACCGTACGAGTAGACGGCGCGCATCGAGGCCGGGGCAATTTCAGCGTGTGGCGGCGGTCCGAAAGCTTCGATACTGATTGGAGCCTGAAGCTTCAACGCCCAGAATGCGAGGTCGTTGCGGTGGCTGCCGAGATCGCTCATCGTACCGTTGCCGTAATCCCACCAGCGGTACCATTTCGGACCGGGCGTGTAGACCGAATTGTACGGGCGTTCGAGCGCGGGGCCCTGCCACAGGTCCCAGTCGAGCCCGGCGGGAATGGGTGACGTGTCTTTCGGACGTTCGGTGACGGTGACGATGTCGTGATTCTTCTTGGCGTCTTCGGCGCTTTGCAAACCCCACGCGCGCGAGACCCAGACGTGGGCTTCGGTGACGGCTCCGATGGCTCCGGCTTGAACGAGTTCGACGACGCGGCGGTAGTTGTCGGTCGCGTGGATTTGGATACCCATCTGCGTCGTAACATTCGCTTTCGCGGCGGCTTCTCGGATTTTGCGAGCTTCAAAGATGTTGTGCGTCAGCGGCTTTTCGCAATAGACGTGCTTGCCATGCTGCAACGCGAGGAGCGTGGCGAAGGCGTGCGTGTGTTCGCAGGTGCTGACGACAACGGCATCGAAATCCTTCGCGTTGTCGAAGACTTTGCGGAAGTCAGAGAATTTCTTCGCGTTCGGAAATTTCGCCGATTGAGCTTCAACGGACTTCGCGTTCACATCGCAAAGCGCGACGATGTTTTCGGACGCCACGCCGGCCAGATTGCTGCCTCCGCGACCGCCGCAGCCTATGATGGCGATGTTGAGTTTGTTATTTTTTTCATCCGAGCGAACGAATGAGGAACGCACGGCCAACGCTCCGGCGGCGCAGAGTACAGTTTTGGAAAATTGTCGGCGGGAAATGGTGTTCATGCGTGGCCCCTGAAGACGGATTGGCGTTCAAATCGATTGCGTGACGCGTTGTAAACGAAGTACACCGCAGACGTGCGGCGACGCGATGTTTCTGAATGAGTATGAGAGGCGGAACGGCAACTGCTCGCTCCGCTCGCCTATCGCATGAGCCACGCGCAAATCAATAATGACTATTTTTCTTCAACCGACACGTAGCCATCGATCTGCGTATAGAGCGCGACGGGACCGGCAGCGTTGGCGGCGAGTCTTCGGAGTGCGGCGAGCGAATCGAGTTTTTGAATGGACGCAACGCCAGCGTCCTTCCATTCCGTCAGGATCGCGCCTTCGTACAATCCGGCGCGGTCCGCCGGGGAACCGGTTTTGACCCGGACAATTTCGATGCGACCGTTCTTTTTCTTCGCTTCGTCCGAAGAGAGTTCTTTCAATTGCATCCCTCGCCAGATAAAGGCCGCGGGTTTTTCGTTGCGTTCGGGTTTGCCGATGGCTTCTTTCGGAGTGTCGTTGCCGCCAGCGATTTCTTCGAGTTCGAAGGCTTGATTTTCGAGATCGAGATTGGGCTGTCGCATTCGCACTTGAGCGAGTTCGTTGTCGCGCTTGGAGACGCGAACGTTGAGTTCGGTCTGTTTTCCGGTGGTGTCGAGGACTTTGACCTTCACTTTGCTGCCGACGGTCGTGGCGCTGACGGCGGCGATCAATTCAACGGTGTTTCCGACGCGCGTGCCATCGAAATTGAGAACGACCATGCCGCGCGTCAGGCCGGCGCGATCCGCAGGCGTGTTGGCGATGACGGCGTCGACCATCACGCCTTTGTTGTCGGGGATTTTGAATTCTTTTTGGAACGGAACGATGTCTTTCAGCGATACGCCTAGCCAGCCGTATTCGATTTCGCGCCCGTTCTTCAAGTAGCCGATCCGCGGCTTGACGTGATTGGCCGGAATTGCAAAACCGCAGCCTTGGGATGATCCGCTCGTTGAAAAGATCATGGTGTTGATGCCGATGAGTTTGCCGCTGAGATCGAAGAGCGGCCCGCCGGAATTGCCGGGGTTGATGGGCGTATCAGTTTGAATGAGATTGCCGTAAAAGACGTCGCTGGTCAAACCCTGGCGGTTGCGGCCGCGGGCGCTGATCACTCCGAGTGTGAACGAATTCGAGAGTCCGAAAGGATTGCCGACGGCCATCGAATATTGCCCAACTTGGACTTTTTCCGAATCGGCCAATTCGGCGGCGGACAGATTCGTCGGAATGTTGTCGCCGGTCAATTGGACCATCGCCAGATCACTGCGTCTATCGACGCCAGATACCGAGGCTGTGCAGATGCGTCCGTCGGAGAATTTGACGTAGATGGTGTCGGCATCGCGGACGACATGTTCATTGGTGATGACCCAACCGGCAGCGTCCACGATCACCCCGGAGCCTTCGAACATGCGATCCAGCGACGAGGGCCCGAGGCGTTCGCTCATGTGGTGCAGGTCGTCGGACCAACTCTTTGATTTCGGGATGACTTGCAGACTGACGACGCAGGGCGCGACGCGTTTGGCGAGTTTTTGGAAGGCACGTTCGAGGCGAAAGGCGAGGGCGATGTCGGGATCGTTTTCGATCGACGTGTCGGCTGCGCCCTTTAATGTGTCGGCTGCGCCTTTGTCGGGCGGAATGGCAAGCGGCTGATCGGCGGCGTTGAGCGTCGACATGAACATCGACGCGGCAAGCGTACACAGGGCGATTTTGCGCATAGTCCCTCTTTGCGTCAGCGGACGTAGTACAGCGCCGCGACTTTGAATCATTGTGCACGAGTCATTACTGAAAGTAAACATTGAAATTGAGCGGAACATTGGCGCATGGTTGTGGGCTAGTCAATGACTCTCTATATTTTCGAACGGAAGTGGCAAATGGAAGTGCGGTGCTGATTGAAATTGCTTTTAGAATTTTTCTGCTATGATAATTCATTAATAAAGCGATTTCGGGGTTATTTACAGGCTGGTGACCGGAGATTTGACACGTGAGCAAACAAAATGATTATGTCACAGCGCGTTTAGCCGGGTGGACGCTGATGGCGCTGCTGACCCTGAGTTTTCAATTCTGCGTATACGGATCGACGCGTACGGTTACAACGACTGCCGACAGTGGACTCGGCTCGTTGCGCGCGGCAATCACTTCCGCAGTTGCCGGCGACGCGATTATTTTCTCAAACACCACTGCGGGCGGCGCAACAAATTTCTTCGACGGCACGCAACATGTGATCACGCTGGCGAGCGCTCTGCCGCAGTTGGCGGTAAATCTCTCAATCACGGGGCCAGGCCCAAAGGGGCTGGCATTGGATGGTGCTTCGACATACCAAGGCTTCAGCATCGCGTCCGGCGTCACGGTGTCGATTTCCGGAATGAAGATTACGCATTGCTCCGGGAGCGGCGGCGCCGGAATCGGCAACAGTGGCACACTGACGGTGAATTCGTGCGATATTTCAAACAACATTGGCACTTCGAACGGCGGCGGGATTCTCAATTTATCCTCCGGGACGCTGACCGTTCTCAACTCGTTTTTTACCGGAAACCAGACAGGCACTCTGGATGGCGGCGGAATCTTCAACTTCAATGGCACCTCGACCGTCATCAATTGCACGTTTACCGGAAACCAGGCGAGCCAGGGAGGAGGCTACAAAGATTTCGGCTCCGGCTCGTCCGTGCTCAGCAACTGTACATTCGTCGGAAATACGGCGACATACGGCGGATTCCCCGGCGGCGGAGCGATTTTCGCTTTAGGATCGCTTACAGTGAACAACACGATTATGTACAACGACAGCGGCAACGAATTCGTGACCACGGGCGGCACTGTTGCGGGCGATTATAATCTGTCCGGAGATGGCACAGCGCCAGGCTCGAACAGCAAACTCAACACGAACGCGCAAGTGAACGCGCTGGCGAACAACGGCGGTCCGACCAATACGATTTCCCTCAAGCCCAACAGCCCGGCAATCGGCGGCGGTTTAAATACATTGGTTCCCGGCGGCACGAATTTCGACCAGCGCGGAACGGGTTTCCCTCGCATCCAGGGCACTCGCGTGGACATCGGCGCATTTGAATTCGTGACCACTGAATCGCTCGTCGTGACCACGGTCGTGGACGAGGACAACGGCACCAGCGACAATACGGTCGGTGCGGGCACGAGTTTGCGTGAGGCGCTTAAATACGCCGCAACTTTGGGAGGCGCGCGGACCATCACGTTTAATCCGGTGCTGACCGGACAGATCACGTTAAACGGATCAGAAATTCCATTCGCGACAGCGGGCGCGAATGTCACGATTCAAGGGCCGGGCGCATCGACGCTGGCGATTAGCGGGAACAACGCCAGCCGTATCTTTAACGTCTCGGCGGGAACACTGACAATCAACGACATTGCACTCTTGAATGCAAATGCCGGTGCAGCCAGCGGGGGTGCGATTCTGAACTCCGCGACGGTGTCGTTGAATCGCGTTATCATTCAAAACAACACAGTCAACGGCGGCAC
>JANXLS010000151.1 GCA_025355035.1 Planctomycetota bacterium
ATCGAAGGCGGCAAGGACCTGCGTCACATCGGCACGGTGACGTATTAACGCCAATTGCACCGCAGCGAGAGGCGTTGAGAACTCAGGGAGTACGTAGAAAATTAAAGGAGCAGAGAGCGGTCCGTAACCCTTCAGTCCCCTTCGAATTATCTCTCGCAAAGACGCAAAGGCACAACGAAAAGAAGAGGAATGGCAATAAAAAGGCCAAGATATCTCAAGCGTTTGTTGAGGCTTAATGTCCTGCTTTATTTCTGTTTCCAATTCCTGTTCTTTTTTGCTGTTCTTTGCGACTTAGCGTCCTTGCGAGAGAAAAAAGGAAGGGTGTTAACGCTGTCGGCAATTGATTATCCACGATGCATTTCATGCGCAGATCAACCCTTCGTGATCCGAAAGTCCAGCGGCGTAGAGCAGGACTGCCCGAATATCGTCGCTCTCAAGGAAAGTGTAATCCGCAAGAATTTCGCCGTTTGAGGCCCCGGCAGCAAGCAACTCAAGCAAGTCCGTGACCCGGAACCGTGTGCCTCGGATTCCGGCCTCATCCCGTCCGCGCTGATCGAGGGTGGCAAAGACCTGCATCACATCGGCGCGGAGAATGATCTATGCGGTGGCGGCGACTTTTTGGGGCTCGGCAGCTTTGAGGTTGAGGATGATGTTTCCCCAGACTTCGCGGACGGAATACGTGGTTACGCATTCGTGATTGTCGCTGCCTTCGCCTGAGCACATATCGAACTTGTGCGCGTGCAGCGGGCAGACGACTTTGCCATTGCCGATGATTCCCTCGCTAAGCGGTCCCTGCCGATGCGGGCAGCGATTTTGCGTGGCGAAGACTTTTCCATCGCGCTGGCGGAAGACGGCGATTTCTTCATCGTTGACGATGTAACAACGGCCCTGGCCTTTGGCTATGGTTTCGATGTTGCCGAGGTTGACGACCATTGCGCCAGGCAGACTGATTTTCGCTGTGTTATCCATTGTTCTCCGCGACCTCCAAAACGGCGGCCAATTCCGGACCGCTGAACTGTGCC
>JANXLS010001054.1 GCA_025355035.1 Planctomycetota bacterium
AATTCCGAACAGTCGCTCGACGGCGATTTTGGACGCAAACTGAGCTATTTTTTCGCTTTTTTCGACTTTTTTATCATTAAATGGCGACAAATAGCCGATTTCCCTCTTGGAATCATTGACTCTCCTATGAAAAAAGGGCATAGTAAGCATGGTTCCAGAAACCGGCTCCTGTAGCCGGTGTTCGGGATTTCGGATTCAACCATTTTTTTAGGAGGGTTCAAGCATGGCGAAAGCACCAGCGAAGGCAGCGAAACCAGCAGCGAAGGAAAAAGCTCCGGTACGGAAACCCAACGCGGCATTCATGAAACCTTTGCAACCGGACGAAGCGTTGGCCAAGGTTGTCGGCGACAAGCCGCTGCCCCGCACGGAAGTGACCAAGAAGATTTGGGCCTACATCAAGAAGCACAAACTCCAGGATCCGGAAAAAAAGAAGATGATCCGAGCCGATGAAAAGCTGTTGCCCATTTTCGGTGGCAAGAAAGTCGTCGACATGTTCGAAATGACCAAGCTCATCGGCGCACATTTCGTCAAGTAATCAAAACGAAAATGTTTGCGTTGCATTTGGAATCGTGATCACATGAGTGCTGAGTGCGGAATTTTTTCGCACTCAGCACCCTCGAAGAAACTTGTGGTTGATCGACGCCTGACGTTGCGTTAAGACGTTGGCATGATTTGGAAGGCTCTGCGATTTATCACGTGTTGGACCGCACTCGGAGCTGTCACCGTTTTGGCGATCAGCGCGATCTTCGAACCCGAAACCCTGCCCAAACTTCAAATCTGTTCGTTCAAGCAATACACCGGAAAACCGTGTCCCGGTTGCGGGCTCACACGCGCATTCTGCGCCATTTCGCACGGACGTTTCAGCGACGCACTCCACTTCAATCCCTTCAGCTTCATTCTCTACGCAGGCACAGTAGTCCTCGCACTTTGGCCTATTCTCACACACTATTTTCCAAAATTGAGTGTCTGGCTGAATCGAACGAAAGTCCTGGCATGGGCCGTTCCATCCACTCTGGTGGGCATGATCCTCTACGGCATCGTCCGCATCATCTACGGACCGAACGTCTGACAAAAAAAAGTGCCGAGTGCCGACGTCCTCGGCACTCGGCACTCG
>JANXLS010001075.1 GCA_025355035.1 Planctomycetota bacterium
CGCTGTGCTCGTCTTTCTCGTCCCACTTGCCCGGCGCGGCGCATCTTGGCACGAGGGTTTTGTCCGATAGCTCTTAGTTAAAATTCATCGCGCTTGCCGGGTTTCTGCTCGACGGCGTGCTGCCACGTGTGTTCCGGGTGGTAGGCAAATTTCGGCGGATTGCCGCTACACTTATAGTAACTGCGAACTTCCGTCATTCGGTACGGTCGCTGCGGACAACCACACTTCGGACACGCAAAGTAGTAGCGCGTCTTTAAATCGGGTGCCGGAGCGAATCCTTTCTCGTCGGTGGTGCGCTTGTCTTCGCGCTGATTGCAACCGGAGAGAACCAAAAAAACGGCTGCCAACAACGCAACGACAAAACTCCGCCACAATTTCAAATTCATAATCGCTCCTTTTTCCCGCACGTTACGTTGAATGGACTTCGCTCGATTTCGGAAACCTACTTTTATTCAGCATTAAAATTATCGGACACGAATTGGCGACACTGCATCGAAATCGCAGTCGTCGATAATATTATTTTAGCCGATTCGACTTATGCAGCCTTAAATGGTTGCCGATGTTTTAATTGATCCGTTGAACACCTTCGTCAACTTGAGTGAGGATAAACCCGATGCCCGTTTTCGCGAATGACGTTTTGACTGAATCCATGCGGAACTCTGTAACTGCCGATTCGTATGTAGCAAACGAGAATCGCGTCGCCGGCGTTCGTCGCGGACGCGCCCAGGAAACGCCGACAGTCTTCGGTGCCGCAGCGAAGTCCGTCGAATTCTCCGATCGCCTTCGCAACCATCAGCGCGCAACGCGCCGGTTGGTCTGCGAAATTCCATGCAGCGTCGAGTTGGTCCTGATGGATGGAACACTGTACGACACCGGCATCGCCGTTCTGCGCAATATTTCTCCTTCAGGCGCGCTTGTTTCGTCCTTCGAATTGGATCGCGGCAATTTCCCGGCAGAAGTGTTCAAGATTCGCATGGTTCTGAAGGGCGATCCTTATGCCGGGATCGGCATTGAAGCGACGCCGGTACGCTTTGCCATGGGGATACACGGTGTCGGCGTTAAATTCGATGAGATCTTCGTAACTGCTTAACTCGAGTTGTTGCGACGGAGCCTTGCGTTATCAAGCACAAGGATCCTTTTTAAAGTGCCGAGGTCGGACGTAAAAAGACGTCGCTCGGCATTTTTCTTAAGTTCGAGGAAGTAACGTCCGATAATTCCATTTGGGAGGCATTCCGACCACGTATTGCCACTTGATTTCTTCCGAACCCACGGCACTCTTAAAGCGACGACGATGGCGAAACTAGCATCCACTACGAGCTACAAACGGCGCGAGAGCAAGGGTCAGTTGTTGATGGACTTCGGCGACAATTCTGACTCGGCTTCTTCAAGCCATCCCATGCCGTCAGCGGACACCGCGACTTTCTTTCCTTCACGCCCCATGACGACGCAGCCTGCCGTTCGCGCCAAGGCCATTGTTGAATCATCATTCGATTTTCCGAAGGATGCGCCTGCAGGCAGTGATGCGACCAGTTCACCAGAGTCCTCCAGTTCAAAGCTTGAAGGCGCGCCGAATTTCAAAATGCCGGGTAAACGCGGCGCCGAGTGCTTTGTCGATTACCCGAATGAAGTCACACAGCTTGCGGCATCTTTACCGACGGAATTGCCATCGCATTTCGTAACGGATGCTCGAACGACCGAATTGATCGAGCAGGCTGCGCGCGAAGTGCGACCGGGCGAGGTTCGCAATGTTGTTGTGCGATTCCTGCCGTTCCGCGCAACGCTGTATAGCTTTAAAATGGACAAGCGTCGAACGGCGACCGTGAAATTTCACGTTGCATTTCGCAAAGCGGGCGACGAAGTGATCCTGCAAGCGGCGCGATTGATGCTGAGCAGGGTGCGGAAAATCCGCAACAGTCTGCCTCGTTCGGAATACGACACGTTTGTCCGCTCACTTCCGCCGACCGAGTTCAAGTTGCCTGGCGCTCGGCGGTCACGAAAAACGTCTTATGGTGCGCAAGGCCATTACCGTCATTTGGAAGACAGCTTCCAACGCATCAACACGATGTATTTTTCATCACAACTCGAGCAGCCTGAACTGTGCTGGAGTCCTGTACGCGCTCGCCGCATTCTCGGCAGCTATCAGGAGCGTTGCGACCGATTGATCGTCAGCCGTGTTTTCGATTCGCCGTCGGTGCCTCTTTTCGTCCTCGATTTCCTGATGTATCACGAACTGTTGCACAAATTCCTCGGTGTCGGTCGGCGCGGCGACGGTCGGCGCTGCATGCACGGGCCGGAGTTCAAAGAGCTCGAACGCAAATTTACGCGCTTCCAAGAAGCTCAGGATTTCATCAAAACGCTTTAAAACTACTTTTCTCTCTCTGCGAGAGATTTGGAGAGTTCGTTTCCGCCATTGCGCCAACAGCGAAATTCCTTTAGAAAACTGCATTCCATCCGAATAAATGCTCGTCATAACTAACGGATGATCGCGAATCCGTTTAGAGGAGAAAAGCACATGCTGGTCCGAAACGCCCGTTCGCTCATTGCAATCGCTGCCGTTTTACTGGTCGGCTTTTCAGTAGAATGCCTTGGTGCCGAAGGGGTCAAAAAAACGCCGCCGGAACTGCTGCAGATTGTAAAAACCAGTCGAGATCCTGAAACGCGTCAGGATGCTGTGCGCAAACTGGCCGATATTACAGAATCCGAAGAGCGTAATCTGTCCGTATCGGAACTGTTCGTTGAAATCATCAAAACGACCCCGGATCCATTTCTGGGAAAGGCGTTGGTTCGCGCGTTAACGCAGATGCAGGTGAATGTGTCGAAGCGTCCGAAGACGAAGTTCATCACCGATTTTATCAGCATCATCAAGTCTCCCACATCGTTGCCCGGTGTTCGGACGGAGATTGCCGAATGCTTCCGCCAGACGCTCGACAAGGACGAATTAAAGGATAAGGACGCTTTCACCGCGTTGAAGACGATCGCCCAGAGCAAGGCGGAATCGAATGTGGCATTGCGCGCGCGCTGCATTGAAGCGATCGGCGGATTCGGCGATCCCGACAACATCGCCATGCTGTGCGAACTGCTGGCAGAACCGGATAACTCGATCAAGGAGGCAGCCGCCAACGCGGTGACGTCTTTGCTCGATAAAGCGCCGGTGTCGGGCAAAACAGTTTCGTTCGCGGCAGCCAACAAGATCGTCGAAATGGTCAACGATGAAAAGCTCGAATCGACTGTGCGCATCAAAGTGATTCGCGCGTGTGCGCAGATGATGGCGTGTGACCCGCCGGTTCCGGGTGCAAATAAGGGCTTGGAGACGATCATTAAATTGGCCAAGAGTTCGCCGGACGACGCCGTAGTCTTGACGTGTATCGAAGCGCTTGGAATCATTGGATCGCCGGCAGCCGCGGACCCGTTGATCGCCACTTACAACGACTTCTTCAACAAAGCGAACATGCAGAACGAAAAGGACGTGCCGATTCGCCGAGCGGTCGCTCGAGCGTTGCGGGCCGTGTTGAGCGCGCAGGAGCGCAAAGCGAATCCGGAACTGCCAACCGTACACAAAGTCGCGGACTTACTGGTCTCGGTCGTCGATACCGATCCGGCTGTCAACGTCAAGTCGTCGGCGATTTATGCCTTGGGTTACCTCTTCCCGAAGAAATTCTCGGCCGAGCACAAGGAAGCAGCGTTCGCGCTCGTGTTTCTTCTGGAAAAGAAAGACACCGATCCGGCGATTAAAAGCATGATTCCGGATACACTCGAAGCGATCACCGGCGTCAATTTTGGCGGCGACGTTG
>JANXLS010001098.1 GCA_025355035.1 Planctomycetota bacterium
GCGAAAAAGAAAAGCTGTCATCGATCCGCGAGTTGATTGGAACGTTCACCGAGACATGCAGGAGTCATCCATGAAAACCACGAAATCGTTTCTCCTCCTAATAGCGTTCCTGATCTTCGCGACGGCGCGGGCAGCGGAATCAAAGACCTTGGAGGCGATGGGTACTCCGGCCGGAACGTTGAGCCTGACGTCCAGCGGCGCGCGTGTGTGCGATTTCGCTGTGGGTCTGTTTAGCGAAACCTGGCAGAGTTCCAACGCGGTTGCAATACCGAATGGACATTTTTCGCTCAAGGTGCCTGACAATTTTCCGATTCTTGGCGACGCCGCGTTTTCGCGCAACGCGGATGGCGCAGTGGTCGCGAAGTACACCTTCGATCCTTCAGCCGATGTGAAATTGGCGAGCTTGAATGTTTCAGCGGATTTCAGCATCGACTTTTTAGCTGGCACCAAATGGAAGATGGACGATGTCGAAGGAACGTTTCCATCCGAGCACAAAGAAACGAGTTTGCGCAGCGCCAAGATCAAAACGTTGAAACTGTCGCCGGCGAAAGGGCCGGAGATGACGCTGACGTTCGACGCACCGATCGACGTTCTGTTGCAGGACAATCGACAATGGAACACGCAGACGTTTTCAATCCTCATCGGCAAAGCAGGATTGTTCAAAGCGCATGAGGTGGTTTCGTTCGGAATGGCCGTCACGTCCACCGCGCCGATTCCACTCACGGTTGACGGCCCGATCGTCATTCTTCCAAGCGAGGATTGGATTCCGTTGAAAACGGAGCTGGAGATCGAAGCCGGTTCAGCGCTGGATTTTTCCGGATTCGGTTGGACGGACGCTCCGGCAGGAAAATTGGGGCGCGTCGTTTGTGGTGAAGGCGGGCAGTTCGTATTCGAAAATGACAAGAAAACGCCGCGCCGATTTTATGGTGTGAATCTGTGCTTCAGCGGGCAGTACATGACGCACGACGAAGCGGATCGATTGGCCGAGCGCTTTTCGCGGCTGGGCTATAACGCAGTGCGTATTCATCACTATGAAGGGGAGTTAACCAAGGGGAAGAAGAGCACTGAATTAAACGACGAGAAAATCGAGCAACTCGATTATCTGCTGTTCGCGTTCGCCAAACGCGGAATTTACCTGACGACGGATTTGTTTGTGTCGCGCCCCGTTGCGTACAAGGATGTTGGGATCGACAAGAAGGGGAACGTTGGCATGGATGATTTCAAAATCATGATCCCGGCGCGCCCCGAGGCGTTTGAAAACTGGAAGGCGTTTACGAAGTCGCTGTTGACGCACGTCAACAAGCACACTGGCCATCGTTGGGCCGACGAGCCGGCCCTGGCGTGGCTCTCGTTGATCAACGAAGGCTGCTTCGGAAATTTCACGAAACAGATGCAGGCGATCCCCGAATGGAAGACGTTGTGGAACGC
>JANXLS010001134.1 GCA_025355035.1 Planctomycetota bacterium
CACACCGCCGAAACTGCTGCGCAAGCGCGATGCGCCCAGTGAACTCACGCTGCGCGAACCGCCCTGACTGCTGGTGCTGTTCATATCCATCACGTCTTGAATCACACCGCTCAACGCAGCTTCTTCTTCGGGAGTCAAGCGCCAGACTTCGTCAATGCGTTCGGACACGCCCGCATACGGCGCGCCCAGCAAGGACGAGACCACCAGGCTGACCCACTCGCCGTCCGGCGACAGTAGTGCCATTTCGAACACGTACTCGCCGGGGCGTCCGACGTGGATGTACCACCCGCCCGCCGACGGATCTATTTCCATGTCAGCGGCCGATTCTTCATCGACGCGATACAGGCGCATGACCCATGCGCAGGCGTTGACGAATTCTTCGCCGCGTTCCTTTTTGATGGCTTCGAGCGACTTTCCGTTCAATTCCCAATAAACAAAAACCCATTCCGGATCCCGGACGAGCGCAACGAGGCGGTCCAGACCGTACGAGTCCGGAAGCGGCAGGCCGCGATCGATGTAAGTAGAGGGGGCAGGCGGCGGTCCGACGATCTCTTGAACAACTAAAGAGGAGGGGGAATGACTGTTGCTCGAACTGCCGATAAAGTTGAGCTTGGAGAGCACTTCGATCAAGCCCGGCGATAAATCTTCATGATTGTTGGTGTCCGATTCGAACGTCGCAGCAGGTCGCTTGGACTTGCGCGCGGATCGACCAGGGTACTCGGCTTGAAAACCGTTAAAGACTTCGACCGCATCGAGCGTGCTGTTGCTCATGAAAACACTCTTTCAAATTGATTCACACACGCAGCGAAAATGCAACGCGGATGAATCGTTTCGATACACGAAAACACAACGACACGGTGCTTCGAATCAAGATCTTATAGAGCAGAACGCTCGTCGCCACGCGCCCGGTCCGGGACCGCCTGCTCCCATTTCACAAAGAGATAGAAACTCGTGTGCCAAAATTGAACAAATACAACGATCAAATTAAAATCATAGCACGAGTGGCCATGAATTCTTGCAAATTCTGAATGAATTTGTGATTGAAATCATTGCAACGCGGTCAAGAGCCGTTATACTATTGCCTTCAATTTTGGGGTGGATGCTTGTGGCGATACCGACGAATTACATCAAGAAACGCGACCTTCTGCACTCGGAGAAGAGTTCCAAAGAAATGTTGGCCAAAGTAGGCCGCGAGTTTTTTGCGCTTGAACGCTATTCGGATGCGCTTGATTTTTTTGAGAAGGCGAAGGATCTGAACGCCTTGAACGAAATCAAACAATTGGCGGTCAAAAACGGCGACACCTTCTTATTGTCGCGATTGGATCGCTTCGACCGAAATCTGGTTTCGCGCGACGAGTGGAATGCGGCGGCCGTAAAGGCACAGGAAACAGGTCGCGAAAGCATGTCGAACTTCGCCGTAAAGCGATTGGCGGCGGCGGACGCAGCTACGAATCAGAAGTCGGAAGCGCTGCCTGGAGCAGTGCCTTTGGCCGAATAGAAATTGTGAGTTTAAGCAGGGCGGGTTGCTAACCGCTCCGCATGGCGGCAACGGGCTCGCCAAAAAAGTAGAAGAAGAATGGCGGGTTAGCAAACCGCCCGATAAAAAAGATGCGCCCAATTCGGCGCGCACGAGCAACGAAAGAAAAGGAACGAACGACATGGCAGCCAAGGACAAGAATCGCCCCCTGAAGAACCGCCGCAGCAAGCGCGCCAACCACGGCATCAAACCCGGATGTGGCCAGCCGCGCAGCCAGTTCAAACGCGCCCGCCGATAAATCCGGCGTCGCTTTTGCGACAGTTTGTTTGCACATGAAAAACGGATGCAACTGTCATGTTGCATCCGTTTTTCGTTTTGTACCGCGTTTTTTTCGTAGGTGAATCAGCGTTTCAAGAACAACCGCAGTACAGATGACGATCGCAAGAAAAATAATGCCGTCGGCCTTCAATGCGACTTTGTTCCAAATTGGATAGGGTTGTCCTTCCAGTGCCTTGCAATTTGCGTACTCCCGATCCAGAGCGTAAACACACGTGATCGGCCATCCGAATTCAACCGTAAATCCGCCGTAGTCGGACCAACCCTCAGGGCTTTTCAATTGTCCTTCCGTTGCATAGGGCAAA
>JANXLS010001160.1 GCA_025355035.1 Planctomycetota bacterium
GATCGCCGCACGAACACGGCTCGTAGTTCAGGTGTCCGAAATCGCCGGTGCGATAACGCAATAATGGCGCAAATGGATTGCGCCCGCCGGTCACGGCAATCTCGCCGCACTCGCCCGGCAACGCCTGCGTTCCATCGCCGCGCAACACTTCGAGGTGAATATCATGCGGCAACAAGTGGTAGCCGAATCCGTGCGGACACGCGTACCCGATCGGCCCCGTTTCAACCATCGAGTACCAATCGATGACCGGTGCCTTGTATTTTTCAGAGAGCTTTTGTTTTAACGCGGGACTCATGGCAACCGACGTCGTTAGCAGCGCTGCTGGCTGAGCAGGGAGATCGAGGTGCATCATTTCCGCAAACGAAATCGGATCGCCTGATAAAAACTTCGGAGCCATGTCGGCAAAATAACGCTGTTGGCTTCCTTCGCGGGGCCATTCTGTCTGTCGAATGTTTAGCTTCGCGAACCCGGCACCGCTCCACGCGGAAAGAATCGCAGCGTACGTGTAAGTTCGGATCTGAGCGCCGACCAGAAAACACGCGATGCAGGAAGCATCGAACGTGGGTTTCGCCCCGTATCGTCCCAGGGCAAATTCGATCAGCGGTTCATAACAGCGAATCGCCATCGGGTGGTGCGGAATGGTGATCGGATGTCCGGTCGTTCCAGCCGTGCGATAAATGATCAGACGCTCTAATGGCTCGTCATCCGGAACGAATTTCCATGGAGCGAGTGCGAGGTCCGCGCGCGACGAGGTGGGAATGGCCTGCCAATCGCGTTCCAAATTCAAACCGGCAGGAATGCGACCTTCAACAAACGGAACGCGATGACGCCAGGACGAGACGCGTTGCAAGATTGCCGGCGGTGGCGCTCCGGCTGAGCGCGGTCCGCGTTCGGAATCCAGAGCCTGCCGAAAGTAATCGAGCGCTCCAAGATCCGCTTTGCGGAGTCGGTCGCCGGTGATGTAATTGAAGCGCGGCGCGTCCGGATGTTCGCGCATACGTTCAAGAAGTTTGACGCCGCTCTCGGTCAACATCGGCGTGCGTTCCAGCATCTCCGGTGTCATTACTCCCTGCTTTCTTTGGCCGCCGCTTCAGCCGCCGCCTTGCGAGCCATCTCTTCGCGTACTTCCTTCTCGCGCTTTGCTCGATCTTCGCGCGCTTTCTTTTCCTTGGTTTTCGCCAGAGCGATGACGCGATGCGATTCGATCGAATCAACCTGCGTCAGGCGGTCTCTGAAATCGTCTTCTGTTTCATCGGAAAAAACAGAATCGGCCGTGGCCAAAACAACACGCGCCAATTCTTCGCGCCGATCCTGATCCGTTTGCAGGTTCTCCACCGGCATCACCGCCGCCAGATCGGACAGATCGAGCACCATCAATTGTCGAAACTTTTTAGGATCGAATGGCTTCTGTCGAAAAAACGGATGCCAGAAAACCCAACACGCCGCGAGCACCCATCGCAATCGATTGCGTTCCAGTTTGTTCAGTTCCACGGCGTTGAACGCTTGCAACAGCGATTCGTCCGGGCGCTGAGCCAGAATCGTTTCGTAGAGATCGCAGACAACCGCGCGCACAGAGATTTTTCCATTCGGAAAGTTGATCGGATCTTCCGAGAAGGCGGCGGGTATCTCGGCGATCCAGCGCAACATTTCAGCCAGCGACGGGACGATGCAGATTTCAGTTTTCATACGTTTTCCGAACGAATTCACGCGCAAAAGCAACGAGTTGAGTCCAATCCGTGACGCGATGTATCGAGAAGCCGAGTTTCTGTAGCGTCGCCTGAGTCGGCCATGGTCGCGCTGGCATGTTCAACACCATTGTAGCGCCGCCGCGCGCGCGGGCCAGAGCGTCGATGCACAGTTTTGCACCCTCATTCTTTTTCTCGTCTCTCGCGAGAATCGTATCGACGCCGTCGTCGGAGATGATCACGATATGCGCGGGCGTCGAATCCGCCGGACGATTGCGATACGTCTCGCGCAAAATGTTCAACGGAAACGCGGTGCCGCCGCTGATGTAGCCAGTGACGATGCCGAGAATGCGCGTCTCGTCGCGAATGAATCCATTAGACGTGTCGAACTGACCCGCGCCCGACCAGAGCGTCGCTTGAACGCGCGCTCCAGCGCGCAACGCGCTGAGCGCCAAGATCGTCCCGGCGAGTGCGAGGTAACTGATGTTCACCGCCGGGCAGGGCATCGAGCCCGAACAATCGACATAAATGTCGAGGTCCATCGGCGCACGCGCCGGATCGTGGCCGGGCGTTTCGCCGTACACACGCTGCTCCGTCGTCACGCCGGGAATCATTACGGGCGAGCGCGTTAGCGAGCTGAGAATGTCCAGATTGTCCAGCGCGTCCCCTGCGTCCCAAGATTCGGTTCCTTCCGCGAGCGGTTCCATCACGTGGGGAGCTTGCCGCTTCGGAAACGGAATCAAGTGTGGCAGCGCGCGCTCGCGATAGTAACGCGTTGTAATTTCGTGCGCCTTCAAATTCAATCCCAGCGATTTCAACAATTCCGCGTATTCGAACGGCTCGCGAAATTGACCGCGCATTCCTTGACCGTCTTTTGTCGGAGCGGTGTTGGGCTGAAGTTGAATATTTTTTTTATTTGCGCGCCCAACGCGATCCGGACCATCCTTTTTCGGCGCTACCGTTTCCTCTTCATCCGTGCCAAATGGATCGCTTTCAAAGCCATCGTCGTCGCCGTCGAGTTCCCAGCCGCCCTTCCCGGAAAGGCCATCCGGAATGGCGTCGCAGTCCTGGCCACCCGGGCCGATCGAACTCGCATTTTTTGTGTCGCAAAGTCCGAGGCGAACGAACGTTTGTTGCTTTCGGTTCTGTTCATCCTCCGCGATATACGGATACATGATGAACGCGTAGCGTCGAACGCCGGGCAACCAATCGCCCGCAAAATGTCGAACCAATCGCGCGATCAGCTTCGCATCGGCATTGGCCTCATCGCTCACTTTGGGGGGGGAAATGGAGGCGAGCGGGAGACGCCAAAGATGTTCGTACGTTCGCGTGTATACTTTCCAAACGGCGCTCGGCGGTTCCGCCTTGCCGTTCGCCTCTTTCAGCGAATCCGCGCGTTCTTTCATTTTTCGATACACGCCAGCCATGTCCAAACCCGCGCGACGCTGTAAGCGATCGTTTATGAGAAGATCGCCGTAGAGATTGCCGACCATGTGCGAGATTGCATGCGGCATTCCGGAATAGACCGACTTGATCGCCGCGATCATCCGTGCGTTGTCACTGAGATTTCCCGGGACGTAAACGTGATGTCCAATTTCGTGGGCGAGAACTTCGAGCGCATAGCGGTCCAACTTCATCGTCCGGACGGTTTCGAGATTCACCATCACGTTTTGATCGAGTAGCCGTATTGCTGCAATTTCCCCGCTCATGCTGCCCGCTTCCGCTTCCGTGCGAAAAAACTCCGGGTCGTGCAGCATCGTAAACGAAGACCACGCGTTGAGC
>JANXLS010001170.1 GCA_025355035.1 Planctomycetota bacterium
GACGGGCGGAAAGAAATCAAGAGTTTGAACGAGCGCCAGGTCTTTATTAATGACAAAAATACCCGCGTCGTCAAAGGTTGATGGCCCGACGGTCATACGGCTATCGGAGATGGGCGGCAGATTGCGCAGAACCTGCGCAAGTTCCTTGGAAGGAAGCTTGGCCGCTCACCCGGCGCACGAGGCGAAATCTGTCAACTTTTTCTTGGCGAAGAGCACAGCGACTCCTTAATTGAGTTCCGAATCCATTCAGAATTCAACGCACGAACGTTCACGCGTCGTATCTTCCGATACTGTCGCTCGATTTTCAATTCTCTTTGCTGAAAGAATGGCCGCAAACGCTATCAAAATTGAAGCTATAAAGCTGCGGAGCAAACGGGAGTCGGCCACCGACGAGGCTTCCGCGAGAATTGAGAGGGTTTACAATTCGCGACGCAGGTTTAGAACTCCATGTCGTCGCCGGCTTCGGGGTCGTTGGGGTGGAAACGGACGGGAGCTTCATCTTTCGGTTTTACTTTAAATTTGGTCCACGTGTCATCTGGATTCAACAGGCGCATATCGCCGCAAATGCGCGCGCTTTCGGCACCGAGATCTTTTTTGTAGATCGTGCTGTCATCGCCAACGATGAACGTGAATCGCCCTGATTTTCCGTATTCGGCGGGGAAGGCGGCGAGGGCGTGACCTTGTGAAAGCTTGCCGTCGACCATGAACTTCTTGGCTCCGCCTGGTGCTGTGGCGGTTTGGCCTTCGAGCATTTTGAAGAGGAAACCGTTGTACGGGATGGGCGTTTCGAGAACGCTGTTGGCGGCGCACAACGTTTTTGGCAACGGTGCCAGATCGCTCAGCGCGGCCGCGTAATAATGGACGCGATTTTCGTCGAAGATTTTGATGAAATGCTCTTCCTGGGCTTGCGCGTATTGTTCGATGGCGTCGAGCGCGAACATTTCAGCGATGAGGATTTTTTTGTCGGGATCGTTGGCGAGGCCGAGCTTTTCGAGCGTTGCAGCGGCCTGCGCACGGATGTTGTGATCCGTGTCGGCGATGGCGTCAAAAAGCATCGGGCCGGCTGGCGCGCCGATTTCATTCATCACGTCGATCGCGGAGAGACGAACTTTCGACGTGGGATCTTTCATCGCAATCGCGAGGGCTTCGAGCGCCGCTGCGGGCGCTTCGGCGCCGTGTTGCTTCAGATAGAGGAGCGCGGAGCGGCGGAGGATCGTGCTCTCGTCTTTCATTGCGTCCACCAGTCCCGGAAGAATGTCGGCGGCACCTTCGACGTAGGCGCTGAGCGTTTGCAGCGCGGCGGCTTTGACGTCGGTGTTGTCGTCTTTCAAAAGGGCGGTCAGCGGTTTCAGGGCCTCAGCGGGCGGAGGGAGTGTGCCGCGCGGCTTGAGTGCGAGCGCGGCTCGGGAACGGGCGATCGGGTTGGGGTCCTTCAGCGCATCGAGGAGCATCGGCGTGGCTTCGGCTCCGAGCACAGCGAAGAATTCGAGGCGCGCTTTGGTCGCGGCTTTGTCGCCGTCAGCGAGCATGTCTTTTAAATGCGGAAGGGCGTACTTGGCGCGATCGACGCTTGTTGAGAGAACGGCCAACGCGGCAGTGCGCAACTCTGCGCGATCGTCGGAAAGGAGCGCGGCGATTTTTCCGATCCATTCACCGTCAAGGTTCATCGTTGACAGCGCTTGAGTGACGCCGAAGCGCACTTTGATGTTCGGATTTTTCAGGCCTTCGATCAACGCGGGAACTGCTTCGAGACCGATGGCGTGAAGGGTAG
>JANXLS010001194.1 GCA_025355035.1 Planctomycetota bacterium
GAAAATTCGGCTGAATACCTGATTTTTTCTAGACGAGGGATTCAAATCGAAAAGTACCCCGCAGTTTTGAATTATCTTGCCGAGTTTCGTGAACGCCTTGAACCTCGTCCTGCGGGTTTTACCGGAAAGGTGTGGAACGGACGTAAGGAAGGAAACTACAAATGGTACGAGATTCAAGACTCGGTTGATTATTGGCCGTCATTTGAATCAGCCAAGATCGTTTGGCCAGACATCTGTAAGCTTCCGCGATTCAGCATGGATGTGAACGGTCGATATTTAGGAAACACGGCCTATTTCATTCCAAGCGACGATTACTATTTGCTTGGAGTTCTCTCATCATGGGCGACCTGGTTCTTTATCAGTAAAACGGCGCAACCATTACGACTTCGCGGCGACCGATGGCAGTATCGACTCTTCAATCAATTTATGGAGAATGTGCCCATTCCGGCTGCATCCCCGGCTGACCGCGACCGAATTGCAAAACTGGCGCGGAGTTGCTCTGACTTCGGTTCCGAGCGATACACACTACAGACGAAAGTCCAACAAAGGCTGTGCAGGACATTTGGCGAAGACGGCAAGGGGCAAACGTTAGGAAAGCTTAATCAAAAAGCTGAAGCCTGGTGGGAATTGCCATTCGGCGAACTAGGTATTGCATTGAAGACCAGTTTTAAGCTCCCTGCAAACCCATTCAAGAATCCTCGCATCGCCGATGAATGGGAATCCTACCTCGCCGAAAAGTGTGCCGAAAACAATCGACTGTCATCGCAACTGGCAGATGCTGAAAGTGAAATCAATGAACTTGTATATCGCCTGTTTGACCTCAGCCCGAGTGAAATCCAGCTTTTGAAAAAAGAGGTCGAGCACTAAGCATTGCGGAGAAAAATGTGAATTCAAAATCCGACGGTATCGGCACGCGGGCATGTTGGTTTGTTGGCGCTATGTATGGCGGCACCAATGATCAGACCGCAAAGTTTATAGACGAGGGGATCTGGCACAACGGCTACAAGGACAAGTATCTGGACCTGGTTCGTTCGATGCAGGTTGGGGATCGGATTGCGATCAAATCGTCGTATATCCGTAAGCACAAATTGCCTTTTGACAACCGCGGTCAAACGGTATCCGTCATGGGCATCAAGGCCGTCGGGACAATCACCGAGAATCCGGGAGACGGCCGAACGGTGAAAGTTGACTGGACCCAACTTCCATCGACGCGTGAATGGTATTTCTACACGCATCGCGGAACGGTCTGGCGTGTCGTTCCGGGCGATTGGGAAACCGACGCGTTGATTGCGTTTGCATTCGAGAATAAGCCGCAAGACATCCATCGGTTCAGCAACGCACCCTTCTGGCGCGAACGGTTCGGCGACGACAACACACACCAGTTTCTCTGGACGAAATTTTACGAAGAGGTCGCGGACAAGATCCTGACATTTAGAACGAATCGTGCGGCGCTCGCGGACGGAATCCAGAACTTGAAGACAATCCCCCGCCGATTGTCTTCAAGTTCTGGATTCCGTCCGCGAGCGCCGC
>JANXLS010001203.1 GCA_025355035.1 Planctomycetota bacterium
ATGAAGAGCGGGTTTGTGCGACAGGCTCACAAGCCTGTTGATTGATTGTTGTCTCTTTAAAGACCCGACGCAGCGTTACGTGGATGCAACCGCGCTTCTGTCTGCGTTAAAAGTATGCCGATCGGCGTTGGTCGAGCCCCACGGCGCTGTGCAAGCCGCGTCGCGGTTGAGCGAATTACTTCACGCAACTGAAGTCGGTGAAGCCGTCCGACCGTCGAATCGTCCGCTCACCCCAATTCATGCCACGCACGTCGCCACCATTCCGTTATTGAAGAAATACATGCGCATGGCAATCCTGATTTTCTTCATCGCGATCGTGGGAACGGGAGTCGCTTTTTGGCTGATAAACAACAACCGAATCGCAACGCAAAAGAATGAAAATCGACTCGCACTCACGACGGCGATAAACGCTGCAACGCAAGCCCGTCAGAAAAAGGATTGGAAAGCCGTTCTTGAGACCGTAGAAACACTTTCTGCTCTGCCGGCAAATAACGACCACCCGAGCATCGGGATCGCGAACAACTTGGTTGTTGAAGCAAAGGCGGAATTAAAAAAGGAAGAAGAAGAATTCAACGCTATCTTTAAGAACGCGATAACCAAGAAATTGATTCTATCGAACGACGTTCCGATCGAATTGGTGTGCGTTCCGGCCGGGGTTTTCAAGATGGGAGCAGACGAAAAGGACGGAAATGCAAATCTCAATGAGAAACCCAGTCACACCGTTCAAATCTCGCATGCTTTCTGGATGGGAAGATTTCCCGTCACGGTTCAACAGTTCAATTTGTTCATAAATGAAACGAAATATGTGACAGACGCTGAAGTTGCGGGAAGTAGTTTTACGCTGATCGATGGAAAATGGGACAAATCTAAGGGCGCAAATTGGCGCAATCCAGGATTTGTGCAATTGGACAACCATCCTGTGGTACTGGTCAGCCATAATGATGCATTGGCTTTTGCGCAGTGGCTTTCGGACAAGGTAAAAAGCAAAGTACGACTGCCAACGGAAGCTGAGTGGGAATACGCGGCTCGGAGCCCCAATTCCTATTTTTACCCGTGGGGAAACAGTTGGCTTGCAAACAAAACCAACCACGCCGATCAGTCACTCAAAAATTGTCGCAAAGATTTAAGTTCATATAGTTTTTCAAATGAAAATGACGGAAGTGCGTTTACTTCCAGGGTTGGATGCTACGAGAATGCCAGTTGGTGTGGCGCATTGGACATGGCGGGAAACGTGAGTCAAATGTGTGAGGATTGGTATGGACGGTTTTACTATGTTAATTCTGAACGTACAGATCCTAAAGGACCGAAAGAGGGTGATTTACCGTTAAATGTCACACTGAATGACGAAGACGATGGCAAGCCCTTATTCGTAATGAAAGGCAGTTCGTGGATTGATGTTCCTCAGAATTGCTTGTCGTCTAAAAGATCAGGCGCATCAGCAAAGAGCCGCAGAGTCGACGCGGGATTTCGCATCGTCATTGAATGCACGAACGAAAATGAGATTCGAAAGATGAATGACTTGATTCGAGAAAGTTATATGCGGGAGGAAAAGCTTAGGCTGAGCGCGAAGCTGCAAGCGGAACAAGCAAGTCATAATTTAAATTCAAAAAATAGAAATAACTTAGAACCCGGAATTGAGGATTCTGCACCGAAGTGAGAACTGATTGAGATACATTACTGATTGGATCGGACTCGGATATTTGTTTCGCTCAATCCTTTTTCAGCCGGTCGATTGCTCGTCAGGCAGGATTTCGTCCTGCCAACGTGCGAGCGTTAAAATCGATCGAGCGCGATCCGAAAAATTCTAAGCCTGTATACGCTTGTCCTCTTTTGAACCAAATCTCGGCTCCTCGCATTTCTTCCATCCGCCGCCCCGTTCGCGGTGTATAAAAGCCATCTTGTTCTCTCATTTTTTTTAAGGAACCGCAATGAACCGATCCACTCTTTTGTTCGCCGCACTGGCCCTTACCGCTGTCATGGGAACCTCCCGCGCGGAGACCAAGCGCGATGATTCCGCTTCTGAAAAGCTGGGCATCAAGCTTTCGCTCCAGTGCTACACTTATCGCGCGATCAGTTTTTTTGAAACCGTTGACAAGGCTGCCGCGATGGGCATCAAGTACCTCGAAATTTATCCAGGCCAGAAACTCTCGCAGGCTTCGACTGCGAAAGTCGATATGAACATGAATGAAACCATGATCGCCGACATCAAGAAAAAGCTGGCGGACGCCGGTGGCCTGAAGCTCGTCGCGTACGGCGTCGCCGGCATACCCGGAAAAGAGGAAGACGCCCGCAAGATGTTCCAGTGGGCGAAGGTGATGGGCATCGAAGTCCTCGTGACCGAAACGCCCCCCACTGAGATGCATGACAAGCTCTGCACCGAATTCAACATCAAGATGGCGTTGCACAATCATGCTCCGTCGTGGTGGCCGGACAAGATTCTCGAAGCCACGAAAGATCGCTGCAAGCTGATCGGCTCCTGCTCCGA
>JANXLS010001240.1 GCA_025355035.1 Planctomycetota bacterium
CATTCCCCTCTTAAAAAAGTTGTGTTGCAAAATGCTCGTCGTTCCAAAACTTACTTCAAATGCGTCCCCAACTTCGACATCTTCTGATACGCCGCTGAGAAATCCGCGAAGAACGCAGCTTCGTCCAACGCGTATTTTTTGACCCATTCGAAACATTCCGGATCGTGCGACAGCGCCTTATCCGTACCCAGCATGTGATCCGTCGCGTCGCCGCCTTGCAGCAGCAACCGGAAATACGCGTTGTTGAACTTGTACCAATCGTACGTGAACGGCGCGCCGCGATTGTGTCCAACCGTATGCGCCCCGGAAAGCACCACCATGTCCCGCACCGTCAGTCCCATGCGAATGAAGCGCTCCTTGAGCCGCTTGATGTCGAAATGCTCCAGGTCCATCACCCCCGCTTGCGGTGGGTTGTCGTTGTCTTTTCGTCCCAGCGTGACTGGAATATCCGGCCCACCCAACGTCTTCACCGCCACAGCTCCAGCCACGATCAATAAGTCCGCCCACGACACATCTTCAAAATGCTTCTTGATCGGCGCCAGCAAGTTCACGACGATCTCCAGCCCCGCGTTTTCCGGGCGCAGGTACACTGCCGGCAAGTGCAGCGTCCCGCTGCATCCACCCGTGTTCGTCTCCGAATCATACGTCCCCGCGTCGTGAAATGCTGCGCGTAAAAACAACGGCGCGCTGCGCAGCGTCACCACGCATCGCAACGAACTGGCGATCCAATTGCGCAGCATCGTCGCACGCCCCATCACGACTGTTTGCTCGCGCAGGTTCAGCACTTCATGCAGCGAATGTGAACCGGTCTTCCCCTTGAGCAGCGCGTCGAACGACCGTCCGATGTCCACGCGTCCGCGCAGTTTGTCGCGAACCGAATCGGAAATCAGCAGCGGCGCGCCCAACTCTTTCGTCGCACTTTCGATGCGGCTGGCCATGTTTACCGTGTCGCCGATCACTGTGATCTGGCGCCGGCTCGGATGCCCCATTTCACCGATGATCAATTCACCAAAATGAATCCCGATCCCGATTTTGAATTCCCGTCCGAAATTGCGCTGCATGTACACATTGAAGCCTTCGAGTTCCGACAGCATCTGCAACCCGGCGTTGACGGCATTGCGACAATTCGCCTCGCCGTTCGAATTGTTCAATCCAAACAACGCCATCAAACCATCGCCCATATACTTGTCGATGTAACCTTCGTTCTGCAGCACCGCTTCGCCCATTTGATAAAAATAGCGGTTCAGAATGTGGATCGTGTCATAAGGCAGCGACTGTTCGGAGAACGTTGTGAATCCGCGGATGTCGCTGAACAATACCGCCAGTTTCGCTTCGCGCCCGGTCGTGCGCTGTTCGCCGGCCATGCACAGCCCTGCGTCCTGATCGTCGAGTGTCAAGCGCCGCACCGTAACCGGCCCGGTCACCAAAGACTGACACGCCAGGCGAATGTTGTCCTCGAAGCCCAGACGCGTCGCGAGGATCTGCTCGGCCTGATTGCGCGGTGACAGATTCCCGGGATTCTCAAGCACCATCACGCGGCACGTCGAACACCGCGCCATCCCGCCGCAGACGTGCATATGCTGGATCCCGTGCTTCTGCGAAATTTGTAACAGCGTCAGCGTGTCGTCGCTCTCTTCAATGACGCTTTCGTTTTGATAGTTGATCGTGGCCATGTCGTTCGATTTCCTGGATGGCATGTGTATTGAACGGACTAGCCGTTACTGTCTGTACGATTGTCGTATTCTATCCGTTTTGCGCCGGTTTCAATGAAATCGATTTCAGTTTGTCGGATTTCGATCCCTCGCAGCGCCGCCGTTCACCTCTCCTGTTTGGGGAGACGGCCGACGAGCGCACGCTCTTCGCGCTCTCAGGGTGAGGGGCGTGCGTGATGCTTTCACTGTGCGCGCGGCTCAATATGCACTGTTTTTGCCGTTCCCTACGTCCTCCCCGCCTCTGCGCGAGCATGTTCAGCCGTTTCAATTTCCCGGCAACAGTTCAATCTTCAAATCGTCAAATTCCGCTTCGCCCGCTCCATCATAAGCACCCACCCGGATGATGGCCTCCAGCGCATTCGGCGGGATGCTCTGGGTTACGCTGAGTCGTTTCCAATCGGTATCGGTGGGCTGCAAAAAGCGTCGTTCGTCCGCAGGATTCGCACCCTTCGACAGGACGAACGTAATCGAAATCCCAGCCTTCAGCCGTGACGGTTCATCTTTATTGGCCGCACCATTCGGGATGCGCCCGAGAACCGCGGCCCTCATCAATCGTCCTGCGTCGCGATCGACTTTCAGCGAAATCTCCAAACCCGGATTGCCCGCATCGTCCGCTTTTCGGACGACGCGCAACACGTTCCCGTGCTCCACCGCAGATTCGATCGTCACGTTCTCACGTTTGTGAATTCCCCACCCGGCGGGAACTTCAGCCAAATTGAATGCATCAAAATTCTCGTTCACCAAAATGTCCGTGCTGAATTTTTCAACCGGTACCGTCACATTGGTGGATTCCAACGGAGACGCATGAACCCCAGGCGACTTCGGCGGTTTATCGACGGGAATGAACTGCTCTTGCTTCGACAGAACGTACACAACCGCCCCAAACCCGATGGCGAACACGACCAACCCCGCGAGCCCCCAGAACAGGATGCGATTAATGAGCAGCCCGGCGTCTCCCTTTGGTTCGCGGGCCAGCGTGTCACTCAGCAGCGCATCGTTACTCGAGCCTGCCGGCAAATAAAGCGTCTCGTGATTCAACTGCGGATCGTACGTGAATCGTTTCCCTTGCGTGCGTTCCGCGACCGTTGTCCGTCCGGCGGCGACAGGCGCATAGACCGGCGGCTTGCCGGCAATAACCCGTTCCAGATCCCGAATCAACGCCGTGCAGTCCGCGTAACGATCATCCGGTTCCTTCGCCATCATGCGTTGAATCACTTGCGCCACGCCATCCGGAATGTCCGGACGGATATCCTGTGGATTCGACAGCGGTTCGCTCAAATGTTTTTGAATCACATGCTCCGCCGAGTTCGCTTCAAACGGCGCCGCCCCCGTCGCGATGTGATAAAACGTCGCCCCCAGCGAATAAATATCCGAGCGCCCATCCACCCGCTCATCCCCGCGCGCCTGCTCCGGCGAAATGTATTGCGGCGTCCCCAACATCGCTCCCGCTTCGGTTCGGAATGTCGATTGGCTGTACAAAATATTCTTCGTCAGCCCCAGATCCAGCACTTTCGCGATCGGCGGCTGCCCCACTTCAATCGATGCCACCAGTATGATGTTCCCCGGCTTCACATCGCGATGGATAAATCCATGCAGATGCGCACACTCCAGTCCATGCGCAACCTGCAAAATGACCCGGGTCGCCGACAACCAATTCACGGACTTTTCGCGTTCCAGAATCCGGTCGAGCGCCTCGCCTTTACAGAACTCCATCGCAAAATAATGGTAGCCCTGATCTTCCCCCGATTCATACGCCGCCACGATGTTTTCGTGAACAATCGTCTTCGCCGCCCGCGCTTCACGCTGAAAACGCGCTAAAAATTCCGAATCTTCCGCATACTTTTTAGGCAGCGTCTTTAAAGCAACTCGCCGATCCGTGCGGGTATCCAACGCAAGATAAACCGTGCCCATGGAACCTTCGCCAATTTGACGCAGCAGTTTGAAGGGGCCCAGGATCTGAACGCCAGCCGCACGAACAGCAGGCATCTTCTCAATCCGTTCCCGAAGCACGGGTGTGAGTTCACCCAGCCGGACCAGCACTTCGGCCAATGGAAGGACTTCGCCGCGCCGCGCCAGTCGAAACTGTTCGTCCTTGGCGTGTTGAATGCGGTCTTCGGTCAGCAGTTGCACCCGAAGAACGTTGCGTACGAACGATTCGTCGGAAATCAATTCGGGCATGTCGCACCTAAAATGGGTGCTGGCGAACGGACAGCCAGGATAGGTATACTTGCTAAAGTAGCACGAATTTCCCGCCGCAGACAATAGTTTCGGAAAAAATGTGACATTTTCTCAATATTATTTGTCTGATTTTATCGCCCCGCGCTACATTTACGACATCAAGCCACGGCAAGCGCGTCCGCGGATATCCGACCGATCCATTCGCAGGCCGTATAGGCAGTATCGAAACCGATTCAGTAGTTTAAGACAGATTCAGACCGATGAACACCATTCAGTTCGAAAATGCCACTAGGGAGGCTAACGCCGTGAAAAAATTCAGATTAGGCGGACGGTACCAACGACACGTCCAAAAAGGTGTCACCCTCATCATGGTGGCCGGCGTGCTCTCGATTCTGGCCGCAATGGGTGCCGGATTCTACACGCTCACCATTTCTCAAAGCAAATCGGCCATGCGCTAC